>NZ_CP082909.1:4405000-4565000 GCF_023822025.1 Endozoicomonas sp. 4G
TTACCTTGGCGCCGGTTGTTGTCAAGTGCTTGTTTTCCAAGCGACTTTTCAACTCGCTGGGACTGCATCCGTTTACTCAGTAAGCGTTGCGTTTCCGTCTCAGCGGCGGTGCATTCTACGCCGTTCGATCCGATTGTCAATCATCGTTTTGAACGATGTTTTCAATGGATCGCTGCGTGCTCGTTAAGAAGCTTTCTTTAAGAGCTATGCCCCGATCAGTGGAGGCGCATTATACGCACACTAAGAGGTAGGTCAATAAGTTATTTAAACAGATCAAATTTCGACGGTTGCTCAAAACGCTCCTTCAGTGCTTCAATCATTTCCGGGCTGGCCTTAACCCCCATTCTTTCCAGATGAACCAGTGAGCGCCCTCTGGACTCTTTTTCATTGATTAACGCCTGAATACGCCCCTCCAGGAACACCTTTCTTGATGCCTTTTGCTCAGAGATTTCTTTTTCTTCCTGCAACTGCCACAACTCTCTTTGCGCAATAGCCAACTCTTCAGGCTCATCTTCCTCACCAAGATCCAACTGTCGGCAGATCAAATCATTAAGCTCTTTTGCCACCCTGATCCTGAAATCAGTCAACTCATTGCCAGCAGGCTTAGACGACAACGCCTGAACAGCTGCCATGTATTGCAACAGTTTACTTTCTCGTTGCTGGCAAGCCCTGCGGAGATGTTGATTGACGCCATCCGGAATCACCATACTCCATATATTCTTCTTCATATAAGCCCTGATTCTCTCGAAGCTCACTGCTTCGGCTTGCTCCCTTATGGTTTCAACCGAAGCATCCATAAGACGATCAACCTGCTCCGGTAAACCTTCAACAGCGCCATCCTGCATACAGGTCACAAGATTGTCTGCTTCTTCCTCCAATCGAGTTCGACAATTTTTCAGTGCCGCAAAGCAGAGACTGCTTTTATCAGGACCAATATTGGCTGCTGTGTATTTATTACTTTCGGACAATAGATCAAAGTCAGGAAAAAACTTTTCCTGAAATATTAATAAGGGGTTAGGCCTTATCAGGCAGCCCGATGCACTTTTGGATATGACCGAACTGATCAGCTCACCTTGATACGTTCCTGTATCCATAATTCTTAACAAAGCCATGAGCTTGGCAAGAAAAGACTTTTTCTTGCGCAAACGCTTCAGATTACGGGCATCAAGAACCACTGAGTCCAAGGCTGACTTTGCATGGTCCATCAGATCCGTGACATCAAACGATTCCTTACCCTCGAGCGTAGTTTTTAAAGCCAGCGTTTGTCTCAGGTCATATAGAGAATAAACTGCCTTGGTAACATCCTCAGTTTGAATAGCCATAGCCAATGAACGCATTGACTCAACAGCCTGAGTTTCGTTTTTTGATTGCAGTTCCTTTCTTTTGGCCTCCAGTCTCTCAGGCTGCGCCTGTAAGTCGCCGGGTCTCGTTGTGGAAACCGATGATTCGGGCCGGACAAAAGTATGGCACTTTGGGTTTACTTTGGGTGGGATATGAAGGCTTTTTACCTGCCGACCAGAAATCAGTTTGCGTGCAAGCTTTTTAAGATTTCTTCCAACAACAACCAGCTTTTTGCCTAAATAGCCGAGTTTTATTTCATAGCCAAAAACCCTGATAGTCTCTGGCTGAGCTGTTTTTTTAAGGTTTTCAGGGGGTTCCCCACTGGGAGGAGGCGTTCCTGGCCGTTCGATCATGGCTTTATCCTAAGCTGACACCCGCAACAAGGTGCGGGTGTTCGTGGCCTATTAAATATCTGTCTAGCCTGACAAGGTCTCCATAGAACCTTTAACCTTTTTCATCGCATTCTTTTCCAACTGCCTTATTCGCTCAGCGGATACGCCATAGTGATCCGCCAGTTCATGGAGTGTTGCCTTATCCTCACTGAGCCAGCGTTTTTGAAGAATATCCCGGCTACGCTCATCCAGCGCTGCCAGAGCATTTCTCAACAGAGTCACCGAAGACTCGGACCAATCAGAATCTTCCAAAAGCCGTGCCGGGTCTGCCCGCTGATCTTCCAGGTAGTGCGCAGGTGCTACGTAGGTGCTGTTATCATCACTGTCGTCAGCATAACCATCGAAGGCTGTGTCATGCCCGGCCATGCGGCCTTCCATTTCACGAACGACTTTGGCTTCAACACCCAAGTCATTGGCGACGGCCTTGACCTCATCATTACTGAGCCAGGAAAGGTGTTTTTTGGAGCTGCGAAGATTAAAGAACAGTTTGCGCTGCGCTTTGGTGGTAGCCACCTTCACGATACGCCAGTTTTTCAGGATAAACTCATGGATCTCAGCCTTTACCCAGTGCACGGCAAAGGATACCAGACGAACGCCCACTTCCGGATTGAAACGTTTTACGGCTTTCATCAAGCCCACATTTCCTTCCTGAATCAGATCAGCCAGTGGCAGCCCATAGCCACTGTAGCTTCTGGCTATATGAACCACAAAGCGCAAATGAGACATAACCAGCTGGCGGGCAGCCTCCAGGTCATTCTCATAGTAGAGGCGTTCTGCCAAACCCTTTTCCTGATCAGCAGACAACACAGCAATAGCGCTGACCCCTGTGATGTAGGCATCAATATTATGCCCTGGGACTAACATATCAACTGGTTGTAAACGGGTTCCCATGACTCACTCCGGTTAAGTGCCAATTCAGCACTCGACTTAATTCCAACTCCAAATGCCCATAGCGTAAAGAAAAACAATTGCCTGATTTCAAGCTCAATAATAACAAAAGCCGGACTCGTTGACCCAAGCTACTTTACGCTCTTTTACGATAAAAACGCTATAAAAACAGGATTTAAATTGCCATTTTAAACAGGCTGACCTTCTACAGTCCGTACATGACGGTAGCAGCTTACTGCTGCACCTGCCACTCCCAAAAAAACACCAGCGGCCAGTAATGAAAAGAACATTGCCAAGCCGGGCCCTTCCGGCGTAAAACTGCTGCCGTATAAAGCGGCGAGTTCCAATACGCCTGACATTAAAGCAGCCAGCACACCGAGAATAATCAACAGCGCCATCAGAGCGCCTCCCAGCCCATACCACATACCCATGTAAAGAAATGGCAGCGTGACAAAGCCATCGGTTCCACCCACCAGCTTGATGACTTTGATTTCAGCCCTGCGACTCTCAACACTGAGACGAACAGTATTACCTATCGTCAACAACACAATAATCCCGAGAAGTACTGATAGTATGACCGTAAAACGTTCCAGCAATTGCGTTATAGATGCCAGTCGCTCAACCCATTCCTGATCCAGCCGGGCTTCCATGACTCCCTGTTTGACCTGATATTTTTTCATTAGTTCATTAAGCTGTTCAGCACTCAAGCCTTCCCGGGGCGTAAGCTCCAGTACACCCGGCAAAGGATTAAAGCCCAGGGCATCAATGACCCCTTTCATCCGGGTTTTCTTCTGGAAATCATTCAGACCTTCATCGGGACTGATATACAGGAACTGTTCAACATCCGGATCATCTCTGGCCTCAACCCTGAGGCGATTGATCTGGTCACGCCCCAGCTTGCTTTCAAGATAGAGAGAGATTCTGGGCTGACCTTCCCAGCCGTGCCCCAATGTCTGAAGATTATTGGACAGTAATACAAGAATCGCAGGCAGTGCGAACGCCACCGCAATCATCAGACAATTCAGAAAGGAAGCAAAAGGGGTCTTGAAGATGCGACGTAACGAGTCACCTGCAACCTGCCGGTGCAGACTTTTCAGATAAGCCACTGAGAACGCTGTTGTCTTTTTTCTGGCCGCGCCCCTTTCATCATCACTGCCCTTGGGCGGTGAGGCTTCAGGCTGTTTTTTTCGACTGCCGTCTTTGTTTCTAACACTTTTTCTTGGTAACACGGTTAACGTACCTCCTGATCGTTAACCAGCAGCCCCTGATCCAGAGTCAGGATACGATGACGCATACGGGCTACCAGTGCCAGATCATGACTGGCGACCAGAACCGTAACGCCTACCTGGTTAAAGTGTTCAAACAGCTGCATGATTTCAGCCGATAAATCAGGGTCGAGATTGCCAGTGGGCTCGTCAGCCAGGATCAGAGAAGGCCGGTTAACCACAGCACGAGCCAAACCCACACGCTGCTGTTGACCGCCGGAAAGCTGGGCTGGATTCATTTTCTCTTTATTCAAAAGCCCTACCATATCCAGGGCAGCCCGAACCCGCCCCGCACATTCTTGATGAGTGTACCCGGCAATGATCAGGGGCAAGGCAACATTATCGAATACAGACCGATCAAAGAGCAGCTGATGGTCCTGAAAAACCAGACCTATATTCCTGCGAAAATAGGGAACCTGACCACGCCTCAGCTTGCTGGTATCGTGCCCCCCAACCCAGATACTGCCGGAGGTCGGTTGCTCCATCAGCATGATGAGTTTCAGCAGAGTACTCTTACCAGCACCAGAGTGGCCGGTAAGAAAAGCAATTTCACCCCGATGCAGATGAAAACTGGTCTGATCCAGCCCCACATGCCCTCCGGGGTAACGCTTGGTGACATTGTCAAAGCGTATCATTCAGGACTTCCCTGCAACTCTTTTTAGTGGTTCAAGTTTTAGTGGCTTAAGGCTCAACCGGATCGAACAGAGCTTCCACAAACTCATCGGCAGAAAAAGGCCTCAGATCGTCGATCTGCTCACCCACCCCCAGGAAGCGAATAGGCAGCTGCATCTGTTTGGACAAGGCAAAAACCACCCCACCCTTGGCGGTGCCATCCAGCTTGGTCAGTGCCATGCCCGTCAGGTTAACCGCTTCGTGGAATATCTTAGCCTGATTGAGGGCATTCTGCCCGGTGCCAGCATCCAGAACCAGCAGCACTTCGTGGGGAGCTGAATCATCAAGCTTACCCAAAACCCGCTTAACCTTACGCAGCTCGTCCATCAGATTATCTTTGTTGTGCAGGCGGCCCGCCGTGTCGGCAATCAAGACATCCACCCCACGGGCTTTGGCTGCTTCGAAAGCGTCATAAAGTACGGAGGCACTGTCGGCGCCGGTATGCTGGGCAATCACAGGAATATCGTTTCTTTCACCCCAGACTTGCAGCTGCTCCACCGCAGCCGCCCGGAACGTATCACCAGCCGCCAGCATCACTTTACGGCCTTGGGCCTGAAGCTTGCGGGCCACTTTACCGATTGTTGTCGTTTTGCCGACACCGTTAACGCCGACAACGAGAATGACGTAAGGCGTTTTTTGCTCATCAATGACCAAAGGCTGGTCAGCAGGCTTGAGAATTTCCTTCAGTTCAACTTTCATGGCAGAGATCAGCGCATCGGCATCGCCCAGCTCACGGTATTTCACTTTTTTAGTCAGTTTCTCAATAATTTCTGTCGTGGCCTCAACGCCCACATCCGATACCAGAAGCTGCGTTTCCAGCTCTTCCAGCAGGTCTTCGTCGATTTCTTTTTTACCAACAAAGATTTCCGCGACGCCATCAACAAACGCATTGCGGGTCTTGCCAAGCCCGCGCTTCATGCGGGCAAAGAAGCCTTTCTTTTCTTCCTGAGTCTCAACGGTTTCTGTGACTGCAGGTGGCGTAGCAATCGTTTCAGTGACCGGAGTCTCTACTACTACCTCTACCTCTTCTGTGTTTAGCTCTACAACCTCAGCCTGAACAGATTCAACAGAAACATGCTTTTCTGCTGTTTCTACAACAGTTTCTACAACAGTTTCCACCACCGTCTCTACGACTTCTGCCTGGGCAACGGTATCTTGGGGGAGGGCTGCCGGCTCAGCTTTCGGGCTCTCATCTACAACCGGGACAGGCTCACTCTTTTTCTCTTCTTTGCGTCCCCAGGGCCAAAAACGTCGCTTCGCCGTTTTCTCATCTTTTTTGCGAGAACCGAACATAAATTACTTCATCAGAATGGATTAAAAGGGTCACCGTATTAAAGCAGGTGGGTCTCAGGAGGCTGATCAGAACCAGAACGATGCCCGGACAGCCTTCCGGAACTGCGTATCCTATCTTACAGCTATTGATGAATGAAGCTTTTTGCAATGAAAATAACACCAACGAAGTACGGGTATCTCCTCAGAAACCATGGTTATCCGGTTCGGTAACTGATGTACAATCGCTGCTCCAATGCCATCAACCGGAGTGATCAATGGCGCGAAGAGCAGCCGTCAGGCAACACCCAGATAAACGCCCAAACAAAGGTAGCGGACAATTAAGAATCATTGGTGGACAGTGGCGCAGCCGCAAGCTGCCTGTAGCTGACTTGCCCGGCTTGCGACCCACCTCGGACCGTGTAAGAGAAACCCTGTTTAACTGGCTGATGCCCCATGTTCCGGGTGCCAGAGTGCTGGATTGTTTCAGTGGTACAGGCGCGCTATCCTTCGAGTCACTCTCCCGTGGTGCCAAAGAAGCCATCCTGCTTGAGACGGCTGCAGAGGCTGCCTCACAGCTTGACAAGAACCTGAAAACGCTTCAGGCAGATAATGCCAGAGTCATCCGCACCGACAGCCTGAAGTGGCTACAGCAATCCGCTGACAAGGCATTCGACCTCATCTTCCTGGACCCGCCATTCCGACAGGGGCTATTGGCAGAAACCTGTCGTCTGCTTGACGAAAATGGCTACCTTCACAGCAATACCCTGATTTATGTTGAGGTAGAAAAGGAACTGTCTCCCCTGCCCGTTCCTGCAAACTGGACCGTCATAAAAACCAAAATGGCAGGTCAGCTGAGTTACTGCCTGCTAGCTATCGAGAAATCACCGCACCCAGCTTTCGCCGAACACTAAAAGCACTGGAACAATCGTTACAAACCTTACCATTTAAAGACAATGCCACTCCCCATGACAGTGGACTTAACTTATCGTTCTAGGTAATCTTCTCACCGCTGAGATTATTCTAATATTCTCTTTTCAGACGAGAACTCTAAGGAGCGGTCACATGAAACAACCCGTCCGTATCGCAGTCACAGGTGCAGCAGGCAACATCAGTTACTCCCTTCTGTTCAAAATTGCTGCCGGTGAAATGCTGGGCGCGGATCAACCAGTCATTCTGCAATTGGTTGAGATTCCTCAGGCTATGGACAAGCTGCGTGGCGTGGCTATGGAACTTGAAGACTGCGCATTCCCGCTGGTACACGGCATCAGTTTGCACGACAACCCATTCGACGGCTTCCGCGGTGTTCATTACGCCATGCTGGTAGGCGCCCGTCCTCGCAGCAAGGGCATGGAGCGTGCAGACCTGCTGGAAGCCAACGCGGTTATCTTCGCTGAGCAGGGTAAGGCCCTGAACGAAGTGGCGAATCGCGACGTTAAGGCTCTGGTAGTAGGCAATCCGGCTAACACTAACTGTCTGATCCTGTCCCGTAATGCTCCGGATCTGGATCCCTCCCAGTTCTGTGCCATGACCCGCCTGGACCACAACCGTACCAAAGGCATCCTGGGCAACAAGCTGGGCGTTAATCCATCGGACATCAACGGTGTTTGCGTTTGGGGTAACCACTCTCCATCCATGTACCCTGACGTACATCACGCTGTGGTTCTGGGCGAAGAGTCCGTAATCAGCAAAATTGACCAGAAATGGTACAAGCAGGATTTTACACCTCGCATTCAGAAACGCGGCGCTGAAATCATCGAATGGCGCGGCCTTTCTTCTGCGGCTTCTGCCGCACAAGCCGCCCTGGACCACATGCATGACTGGGCCCTGGGCAGCGACGGTGAAGTTGTCAGCATGGGAATTATCTCCGACGGCAGCTACGGCGTAGCCAAAGGCATTTACTACTCTTTCCCATGCGTCTGCGAATTCGGCAGCTACCAGATTGTTCAGGGTCTGGAGATCAACGAATACGGTCAGAGTATGATGAAAAATACCGAAACAGAACTGCTCAATGAAAAAGCCGCCGTCGATCACCTGCTACCTTCTGAAACCACTGAGTCTCGTGAAAACCTGAGAAAATCTGACCGTACTGGCCAGACCGCTTACGACAACGGTCTGGACAAGGCTGACGTTTACTACAAAGCCGATCGCATCTGCTGATCCGCCTTAGCAGGAGCTGACACCCTGATCAGCTCCTGCTACTCTTTCTTCTGCGACCCAATCTCCAGGTGCCCAATTCAACAATCCCCTTTTCAACCCGCTTAGTTGTTTTGCCCCATAATCCCATCTCTATTTCTGAAGCGGTATGAAGTGGTAAGTTAGTAAAACAACGAAAACCAGATCGGCTGAAGGAGACCTTTATCATGAGCCTTAGTAAAATTAACCAGCCTGCAGAGACTGGCCCACCGGATCAAATGACCGCCAGCGACCGTTCTTCCAGTCAGATTGCAGGGATGACAACCGCTCTGGAGGCCCAGCGACAAGCCTTTCGAAATCAACCCAACCCGTCTGCCCAACAACGCAGGGAATGGCTGAAAACACTGAAAGAGGGTCTGAAGAAACATCAGAAAGCCCTGGTGAATGCCATAAACGACGATTTTGAAGGCCGCGCTGAAGTAGAGTCCCTGTTAGCCGAGTTTATGCCATCCTTCTCAACCATCGATTACTGTCGTAAGAATGTGGCTAAATGGATGAAACCCAGTAAACGACATGTATCACTCACTCTGCAACCGGCTTCAGCCAAGGTGGTGTATCAGCCCCTGGGCGTTGTCGGTATTGTGGTTCCCTGGAACTACCCTCTGTTTCTGGCCATAGGTCCTCTGGCCACCGCCCTGGCCGCCGGTAACCGGGCCATGGTCAAAATGTCTGAGTTTACTCCAGCTACTTCCAAGCTGTTTGCTGAGATCATTGCCGATATTTTTCCTGCCGACCTGGTCACTGTCGTCAATGGTGAAGCTGACGTGGGAGCCGCTTTCACCGCTCTGCCGTTCGATCATATTCTCTTCACTGGCTCCACCCAGGTCGGCAAGCACGTCATGACGGCGGCTGCCAAAAACCTCACTCCTGTAACCCTTGAACTGGGCGGAAAATCTCCGGTGATTATTGACGACGACTTCCCGATACAGGAAGTGGCCGAGCGTATCTGCTACGGAAAATCAATGAATGCCGGACAGACCTGTGTCGCTCCTGATTACGTTCTGGTCAGGAAGCACCGCAAGGAAGCCTTTGTAGAAGCCTACCTGAAAGCCTTCAGCAGTATGCATCCTACTGTCAATAACAGTCAGCATTACACCGCCATTATTAACGAAAAACAGCACCGGAGATTACTCGGTCACATTGAAGATGCCAAAAGCAAAGGGGCAGAAATCCGGGTGGGCAACAATGAAGAAATAACCGATGGCTCCCGTCGTTTACCTCCTCACCTGATTCTCAATGCCACGGCTGACATGAGCGTCATGCAGGAAGAAATTTTCGGCCCTTTGTTACCCATTATTGAGGTGGACAGCATTGATGACGCCATTCAGTTCGTCAATAACCGCCCACGCCCACTGGCGCTTTATTACTTTGGTGAAAACAAACAGGCTCAGGACAAAGTTTTGACGCATACCCACTCAGGAGGTGTCTGTCTGAACGAAACCCTTTTCCATGTTGCAGCCGATGATATTCCTTTTGGTGGCGTAGGCGCTTCCGGTATGGGCCATTATCATGGGCGCGAGGGTTTTCAGGCACTATCGAAGGCAAAATCGGTCTTTAGCAAAGGACGTTTTAACAGTGTCCGATTGATATTCCCTCCCTATAACTCCTGGCTGAAGAAGCTCGCGATCAAATTCCTGTCAGGCTCCTGATCGTTCAGGTCCGGGCTGTCATTCGATCGTCCGGAACCCTCCCCCCCCTTTTTTTTTCAGAGCCAGTAAAACAGGAATTTATCGCGTAATTACCCTGCTTTAAGCCGGGTAGTTTGTCACCCTTGATTGATTCCGATAACATTCGGCCTTCGTTATCTGTAACTACGGGCATCTGTGAAGCCATAGAGTTTGGAATATTGACCTTATCAGACAGTGGTCAACCGGGTTCAAAGGCTTCCTGAGACATCAGCAGGACATGCACTTTCGATGAGCAAAGTAATCTACCCCGGCACTTTTGACCCTATCACCAAAGGCCACCTGGATCTGGTAGAACGGGCAGCAAGAATTTTTGATAACGTGGTCATAGCAGTAGCAGAAAGCCCTAAAAAGAAGCCTCTGTTTGATCTGGCCAAACGTGTTGAGCTGGCAGAAGAAGTGACCGCTCACCTTGATAATGTTTCGGTAACAGGTTTCAGCTCCCTGCTGGCTCACTTTCTGGAAGAGCAGAAAGCCACGGTGATTCTTCGTGGCCTGAGGGCTGTTTCCGATTTCGAATACGAATTCCAGATGGCCAACATGAACCGAATTCTGGCGCCCAGCGTAGAAAGTCTGTTTTTAACGCCTGCTGAACAATACTCTTATATTTCTTCTACGCTGGTACGGGAAATAGCCTCACTGGGTGGAGATATCGACAAGTTTGTCTCCCCCTGTGTTCAGGAGGCCCTGAAAGAGAAACTTGGCCCGCGCACAATGGCTGAAAGCAAGTCCTGAACTGACGGCCTGAGTTGACAAGTTCATTCGAACTGGAGATTACATCATGTCCCTGATTATTACTGATGACTGCATTAACTGCGATGTCTGCGAGCCCGAGTGCCCAAACAGTGCGATCTCTCCCGGGGAAGATATCTACGAGATTGACCCTAACCTTTGTACTGAATGCGTGGGTCATTACGACGAGCCACAATGCCAGCAGGTTTGCCCGGTCGACTGCATCCCCAAAGACTCGAATAATGTCGAGTCGCAGGATGAGTTAATGGAAAAGTATTTGATGATTACTGCCGCAGCTTGATAGACAAAGACATATCGTCGAAACCACAGCCCTGAAAGAAACTCAGCCAAGCTTTCGAAGCTCTCCCAGCTTGCCATCTGATCCATAAGAGATTTCAAAAGTGCCATGGACCCCTTCACGGGTGACAAACTTGAGAAGGATGTCGTAGGGAATGCTCATGCTAAAGCCTTCCCGGGTATTGACTTGGACGCGGTTTTTCTTGCCTTGGTAATACTGTAAGACCTGCTGGGAATTCAAACTGACAGAAAAGGTAGCCTTATTCATTCCGGACTCCATTCCTCATGTTCAAGCGAGTGATGTTGGCCGCAAGATCTTCTGACCAGTGACCAGACTTGTATCATTTTAGCAAAATCAGCGCCCCCATTAAAAAGCCCGGTTATTTGAAATAACCGGGCTTTTTATCTCAACCGAGGTCAGTCAGAGCTTACTGGCCGGGAGGAGGAGGCATCAAACCTTCTGGCATTTCCATGTTGTTGGGTGCCTGCATCTGCTGCATCACCTGATTAATGGACTCCCTGATACTGGCAATCATCGCCTTATAACCTTCATCAAAGCCACTATAGAAAGCTTGCTCACCCGATTTAACATCGTCACCTTCCTGTTTGTAAATAGCAGGCTGCTTGCCCTCAGGATTTTCGCCACTGAAGAAGGCTTCCATGGAAGTGGGCACGGTCAGGGCAACACGACCACCTGCCATGTAACCGTCGATGAAGCTTGCTCTCAAGAATGGGTTATCACTGCTGCCGACACTGGCGATACGGTAAGCATCGTCGGCCTCACACCAGCGATCTTTGTATTCACTGGCCTGTTCGCCGTCACGGCAGTTGTATTCAATAATGCCCTGCGCTTCAACCACTTGCTGGTAACCTGCGCGATAGCCTGCCTCACGAGGCTTTTCAGCCTTTCCTTCCAGAGCCTCTCGAGGGAACTGGCTGGTTTCAGCACGGCGAGCATCATTAACACCCTGACGGTAACCTTTCAGGTAGTTGCCAAAGTTGGCGACATCATCTGCCAGTGTACTCTGGTCAAAGGCTCCACGTGCCTCACACCATGTCTGCTTGAGCGCATCAGTGCTATCCACCGTGGTGCAATCATAGCTTTCTTCTTCAGCAACAACTGGACGGACAGACTCTCCCGCTGAAGGGGGTGCTTTCGAACTCTCCTGTTTATCCTGCTGTTTGCCACAACCCTGAAGCAGCGACAGTAATACAAGAACAGGTACAACACCTGTGAAAAAAACACCTGTGAAAAAAGATCTACGCATTCATTTCTCCTTCCCGTAAGGGACTTCTAATGCTCAACTTGAAGAACGATTGACTACCAGTAGCGCCATAAGTACTTAACTTAAGTTCAGCAGGCTCCTGACAGAATTGTGCTTTATTAATATGATTGGACGGAGCGGGTTAAATATAGTTCAGAAAAATTGTTATTTTTCTTTTTCAGTTCCTGTAGATATATCAGGAAGCGCGATTGTATGAACTTCAGACTCTTTTAACTGACACAATTTTGACCAGTCAGGGTGCTGTAAAGAGGCGACCAACTGGCCCCACTGCTCAATAGAACACGTTGTTCCACAGGACAGGGTCAGGGATTCATTGTCTAATGAAGCCTTGACCGTCCTGTTCGAGGCTGAAAAGCGCAGGGTCAACATACTGGTGTAAGGAACATTGGACTCTCTGGGGCTCCCCAGGGCATTCAACAAAGCCAGTATATTGCTGTCACTGACTGATAACAGATAGAAGGACTCACAAGACGTTCTGCCGCTTTCAAGACAGGCTCGGTGCTGCTGATAGCGCTGATCAATAGCCTTCACAAGATGCTGGCTGGCCAGCTGAACAATACGCCCGTCCTTGCTCATTTGAGCCATAAACCAGTGCAACAGATCCAGTAGCTGCTGCTCATCCGAGGGAGTCAGGAACTCTGGCAAAGGGATGTTATGAAGTTTTCTGACATTCAGTGCGTCGGCAAGGCCCATCATGGCGTGAAGCGTTGGCTTTTGCCCGGTCTGTTTTGCCCAGAGCCTGATTTTATCGACTCCGATTTCTGCTAACTTCTTTTGCCACAGCGGACTTTTTTGCATATCACTGATCAGCACCCTGTAGCCAGGGCAAAGCTGAGTGAACCCAAGCAGATAATCGTACTGCACCGGGGCAGCATACACCGGTGGCACCTCTGCAAATTCATTGCCCGAGCCGGTTTTTTGGCTGTCAGGATAGATAGCCTGCAGCAGGGTGGTGGCACACTGGATGGTTCTGTCCAGACTACGGGCCTGATGATAACTGAGCTTTGGCTGCCAACGGGAAGGAAAACCAGCAGGGAGTTGAGTGCTCCTGAAACGTTTACCCGCTTCATAACACTGTTTGAAACCAAGATCGGTCATTTCACCGGGCCCCATGGGCCACAGCTCGGGATTTAACGGGTATCTTGGACTGCGATCCCCATGACGAACCAGTGTGACAACATAATCGTTATGATTGTGGTCAGACTCTGGCTGAGCCTGAGCCACCATTGAAAGACACAGTGTAAAACCCCACACCGGAAACCAGTTTTTCATTCGTTATCCCTGATTGATTCAAGCATCAAATAACAGATCATAGAAAGAAAAATGACATCCGTTTGAAAAATGCGTCTGGTATCAGACGCCCATGGCCTGTTTGATCAACAAGTCCTTAACAAGCGGCAGACTGTTGGTCCACTTCAATCCTGTATTCCTCAGCCAGCGAATACCGATATCGTCAGCGGCAAAGAGGTTTTGTAAACCTTCCATGGACTTCATCATTAGCAGATTACTGCCCATTCTTCTACGCTCATACCGATTCAGAATATGGCTGGCAGAAAAATCATCACCACGCTCAAGGGCGCGAATGATTTCTTCAGAGAGCACCTCCACATCCTGCAGTCCGAGGTTGACCCCCTGACCAGCCAAAGGATGAATGGTATGAGCCGCATCGCCTGCCAGTACAATGCGGTTCCGGTGATATTGGCGGGCATGGCGCTGCTTGAGCGGAAAGCGAAAACGGGGATCGGCTGCCAGCACTTTCCCAAGTCTGGATTCAAAAGCTGATTCTATGGCTCGACAAAAAGCCTCATCGCCCAGAGACAAAACTTCATCGGCTTTATCTGGAACTAACGACCAAACAATAGAGCAGTAGTGCCTCTCTCCCCGACTGGGCATAGGCAGAAACGCCAGAGGCCCGGAAGCTAAAAAGATCTGCCAGGCGGTGTCCTGATGATGTTGTTCCGTTGCTACCGTGGTGACTATGGCATGATGGCGATAATCCTTCTGACTGGAAGGGATGCCCGACAGTTTTCTCAGGCGGGACTCGGCGCCATCGGTGGCCACCAGCAGACGTGCTGCTATGGTTTCATGCTCCAGCTGAACCTGATGGGGGTCGCCCAGCTGGTAATCAAGGGTCGACTGATCCGAAAAGCATTCAATATCTGTCTGTGCTAACGACTTGAGCAACGCATTACGAATCACCTCGTTCTCGACAATGTGTCCCAGCGTTTTGAAACCCGCTGCCTTGGCATCAAAGGCGATCTCACCCGTTCCCTCACCGTCCCAGACAGACATGTGCTGGTAGGGCATAACACGCTGGGCGGTCATCGCTTCCCAGGCTCCCAGCCGCTGGAATAATCGGGAAGAGGCTTCGGTCAGGGCGCTGACCCTGGGTGCGTAGGAACTGTCAGGAGAAAACACGGGAGCCGAAAGCGACTGCTGATCGACCAGCGCTATTTTCAGGTCTGTTTTTGCTAGCGATAAGGCCAGGGATGCCCCAACCATGCCACCTCCGACAATCACCAGATCAAATGATTTCAACCGAGATCTCCTGCTGATACGTGTTTTGAGGGTTAAACGCCCATGGCCTTTCTGGCAAACCGACCTTTTAATCGACGGTTCATATCCAGACAGCTTAATCCGAGGTTTCTGGCCAGAATCACCGGCAGCTCCTGTCGGGAAAACAGTTTCACCAGACCGTCACAGAAGTCCAGAGTCATTTTCTGATCGCTTTTTTGCTCTTCGACATAGTGAAGCAGCCGGGAGAGATTGCCCGGAGCCATACCCTGCCTGAGTGATTCAGAGATATTCCCGGCCAGAGCCATTGCATCCCTGATGGCCAGGTTATATCCCTGACCCGCGACAGGGTGCATGGCGTGAGCGGCATTACCCAGGACAACCAGACCCGGTCTGACTTGCTCACGGGCAACACTGAGGGACAGAGGGTAGCTTTCACGTCTCCCGACTTTAATAAACTGACCCGCGCGATAACCAAACTCTTCCTGCAACCTGATCAGGAACCTTTCATCATCCATAGAAACCTTGTCGTCTACTTGATCAGAAGGCAGGGTCCAGACCAGTGCTGAACGATCTTCAGAAAGGGGTAGCAGAGCCATAGGCCCCCTTCCGGCAAATCGTTCATAGGCTATACCTTTGTGGGGCTTATCCAGGGAAACATTGGCGATTAATGCATGTTGTTGGTAGTCATAGTGCTTACGTGAGATACCCAGCTTTGCCATCAAACAGGAACGACCACCATCAGCCAGAACCACCAGAGACGCCAGTTTCTCAACCGTTTTATCCTCTTGCCTGATGACCACTTTCGTTTCTGAGTCAGGCAAAGGCTTTAAAGATTGAACCTGTGCCGGACTCAGGACTTCCACCTGCCCCTGATCACGATAACCTTTCAACCTTTTGAGCAGCACATCCCCCAGCCGATAGTTTTCAATCACATATCCCAGTGCCGGTACATTTTCTTCCTGATGATTAAGATGGGTGGCACCAAAATGCCCCCGATCAGAGACCTGGATATCCAGAATAGGCGTGGCAAACGGCTCCAGATCAGGCCAGAGCCCAAGTTCATCATAGATCAGCCGGGCGCCATAGGAGAGTGCCGAGGCTCTGGCGTCATAGCTAGGTGGCGAGCTGGGTGGCGAGCTGGGTGAAGAGTCCTCTGTCTCATCAATAGAGTGCGTTTCAACCAGCGCTACTTTCAGCCCATATTGATGGATCGCAGACTCCAGAGCACACAGCAGGCTGGCTCCCACCAGCCCGCCACCAATGATCAGGACATCGTACTGCTTCCCGCTCATTTCTCTCTCCTTTTAACCGTGAAAACACTCATCACCGGACAGAACAATGGTGGTCATCGTCGTTATTAATGAATGGTTTTTGTATCACGCTCTGTCGACCTTTCCGGGGTCGCCACCTCAGAAAAAAGGGTGATCAGCGCCATTCGAACAAACTCACTGACTTCCATAAAGAAGCGTTCAGACTCATCACTGTCATCCGCTTCAGGCTGGATCTGGGCAATTTCCGAGAAATCTCCCAGAACCCCTTCCACCTCCTGACTCAATGGCTTGTCTCCAATTACTTCACCAAATCCGGACAGAAAACCCTGACACCAATAACCCAGAGCCTCAGTTCTTTGCTCCAGAGCCTCATCGTCATCAGGCAGAAGCAAAGCAATGGAAAAGTCGGATTGATTCAACTTCTGCCATGTGCCCTGATACAGGTGCATCAGGAGATCCTGAAAACGGCTATCCAGCTCCTGATCATCCAGCAAACCGGACACCTGACGGAACCAGGCTTCCACGCCGGGCTGAGAGCCTGCGGCAAAGGTGCCACAGAGAATGCCATGAAGTTCAGAAGGATGACTGCCACCGCCCAGCTCAACCAGGCGATCAGCCAGTTCATCAAAAGCGACAACATCTGGAGTCGCATCATTATTTGTCATTAAAACTACCTTACAAGCCTTGCCGGAAAAGACCCTTTGGTCATCTGACAACCGACCAATAACAGGATGGGTGAAAACCAGGTCCCAGAGGCTCGATGAAAACCCGATGGCGTGTGAGTGTACCAGATTTATCGGTTGGGCAAATGGCAAAGGCATTGTTCTGTATATCTACAGCCGCTATAGTAGATCCAATAGCAAGGTCTTGGAACCTATGAACGACCACGAACTCGCACCCCTGAAGCAGAAAATTGATGACCTGGTAGCCATCAGCCTGAAACTGAAAAAAGAAAACCAGCTACTGCGAGCCAAAGAGCAATCCTGGTTGGCAGAACGCGCGCAACTGATGGAAAAGAATGATGTCGCACGCAGCAAGGTCGAGGCCATGATCAACCGCCTGCGCACTCTGGAGCATGAATCCTAATGGACAGTCCATCCACTACCACCGTCAATATCCTCAACAAGGAATACCTGGTCAGCTGCCCCAAACAGGAAGAAGCTAATCTTCATCAGGCAGCCCAGCATTTAAACGAACAAATGAAGCAGATCCGTGCGGGTGGCGTAATAGGTACAGAGCGCATTGCCGTCATGGCGGCATTGAATATCAGCTATGAGCTGCTGCAGAGCAAACAGCAAAGCCTGACTGATAACTCCGATGCCCAGGAACAGATCAAACAGATGCTGGGCAAGCTGGATCAGGCACTTATGGCGATCGAAAGTTAAACCTCCTGAACATATAGCCCGACGAGCCATCGTTGATAAAAAACCAATCGAGCTATCAGCCAAAAGATCAATAGCAAAAAAAACCTACAGACTTGCACGGCAGAACCGATATAATTCCGGTCAAGTCTCCCTGGCCTGTTTGCCAGTCATTAAAGACCCGGGCTGATAATACCATACCGGGGATTCCTCGTTGATGCTGGAGCGCAGGTCCACCTTGCAGTGGAAAGCCCGATTCATCACAGCAATCCCCACCGTTGCTTTAACAGCAACGGGCTTACGTGGCAGCGGCAGCTTGGGGAGACTTGCTATAAGTGCTCAACGGCTGTCAACGAGAGAGTAAGGCCTGGAACATCTCTTTGATTTCTCCCGTTACACGGTCAATTTTCTGCTCAATTTGATCAAAGCGCGTATCTTGTCGGTCGAATCGTTGGTTCACTTCCTGCCTGAACTGGTCGAATCGCTTATCTTGTTGGTCGAATCGCTTATCTTGTTGGTCGAATCGCTTATCTTGTTGGTCGAACCGCTGCTCATGTCGATCAAGCTTATGCTCTAACTTTTCAAACCTTTGACGCATTTCCGCACGGGTTTGACCCAGACCATTAACCAAGTCGGTCAAAGTATTAAGAATAGGATCAGTCCCTGTCGGCTGAAGTTTTGTTCTGACACTCACTGGCATAACTCCAATTAATATAAGTAAGTGACCCAGAATAGCAGATAAAAGCAAACCTGCAGCAAAGAAGAAAAATGACACTAAAAACCTGTATAAAGGGCAGAAACAGTAACCCTGAACAACGAATTTTTTGCGGCTTGATGCCCGTCAGAACCGATGCCTCAGGGATGCTGTACAGACCAATGCCGATTAATGATGTCACCTTGTACCTCCCATCTTCTACGTTTTTCTGAAGCCGATACGCTGTGACCGGCTTGTTTTAAGGGGACGTGTTTCAGAAAGAATCAGGACTTTTGTTTTGGCTTTACGTACAGCACCAGGTTGTGGTCAACAATCTCGTAGCCGTGCCTATCAGCAATTTCCTTCTGACGACGCTCAATGTCTTCGTCGATAAACTCAATGATCTCACCGCTTTCCATACAAACCATGTGATCGTGGTGCTCACCCCTTGCCAACTCGAACACCGAGTGTCCGCTGTCAAAGTTATGCCTGACCACCAGCCCCGCCCCTTCAAACTGGGTCAGGACCCGGTAGACGGTGGCAAGGCCAACATCTTCTTGTGCATCAAGGAGGGCTTTGTAGACATCCTCTGCACTCATATGAAGGCCCTGAGAGCTTTCAAGAATCTGAAGGATTTTGACACGAGGCAGCGTGACCTTCAGACCCGCTTTGCGCAACTCTTGATTTTCCAACACGTTTACCTAACCCTTAGCATTCAGCAGGTAATCCCTGCTATTATCTCATTGTTAAACCGAACATTCATTTTCGAAGAAGATAGTGGAAGTCTGCAACCGATGCAAAAACGTCCAGCCCTGACCACCCTTGTTCTTACTGCCGCTACTCTTCTCACCGGGTGTGCCAGTTCAACAGACAGTGGCTCCAAACTCATCAGCTTCCCTGGTGTTTACAAGGTCGACATCCAGCAGGGGAATGTCATTACCCAGGAAATGGTCGATCAGCTCCGTCCTGGAATGACCCGTAGCCAGGTTCAGTATGTTATGGGCACTCCTCTTATGGAGGATGTCTTCAACCGCGACCGCTGGGATTATATCTCCAGTCACCAGCCCGGTGGCGAACCACGCACCCAGCAAACCCTGACCATCTTTTTCAAGGACGACAAGCTTTCCTCTATTGAGGGAGACTTTCGCCCCGGTGCGGGTGAAACACCTTAAACCACTCCAGTGACCGAAAGAGCAGCTCACCCTCAGGGTGCAGCTGCTTCTTTCTGAAGTTTTACTTTCTCCGCACGTTTCTTGCGAACTTCTTTTGGATCGGCAATCAGTGGTCGATAGATTTCTATCCGGTCACCTTCTTTCACAGCCTGATCAGCAGGTCTGATAACCGCCTTGCCAAAAATACCCAGTTTAACAGAGTCCCAATCAATCTCAGAAAAGATCGACTTCATGCCGGACTGCCTGGCGGCATCAAGTACTGACGTGCCTTTTTTAACCTCAACAACCAGAATCCGGTAATCTTCCGGCTTGGCGTAAGCCACCTCAATGCTGACTCTGAAGTCCTCTCCCGACTCGGCCCGGTTATTATTTTCAGCCATAAAGCTGCTCCGCTCTCTGACAGAAGGCTTCAACCATTTTATTCATTGCCTTGTTGAAAACGGCGCCCACTGTCGCCCTGAGCAGCGGGTTGGATATTTCAAAATCCAGCTCCAGTGATACCTTGCAACCTTCATTGCCCAGTGGCTTAAACAGCCAGATCCCATTCAGTTTTGAAAAAGGCCCTTTCAGCAATGACATCTCAATAGACTGGTTTTCCAGCATTCGGTTCCTTGTGGAAAACTCGTAACCGAGATTCCCCTTGGAGAGCTTAAGAACTGCGTCCAGCACATTCCCTTCCTGATTCAATATTCTGGCCCCTGAGCACCAGGGCAGAAACTCAGGATAACTTTCAACATCAGCCACCAGTGGATACATTTTTTCTACTGGCTGCATGATCAGGGCTGAACGAGAAACTCTTGGCATGGCGCACTGCAAATTTATAAAACAAGGGTTGGCGAGCATACCATATTGTTACAGCTATTGCTTTCAGGGCTGCGCGGGGAGGTAAGGCGTCTGGTGGGGCGGCAAGAGCGTAGCCGCGAGGCTACGCCCTGTCCCGATTCATGATTGAGAAAACTTCAAATCATTTCAGTGCAGTGTACAGAATCAGAGCTACGGCAACGGGCACAATGATACGAACTGAGAAACGCCACACGTTAAACAGACCTACACTCATAGCCAGTTCGTTCGACATAACAGAACGCTTCAGAACCCAGCCAGCAAAGATCGCTATCAGAGCACCGCCCAAAGGCAACAGGAAGACATCCGTCATGTAACCGGCCAGATCAAAGATGGTCTTGTCAAAGAACTTGACGTCAGCCCAGATGTTAAATGAGAACACAGAACCCAGACCTACCAGCCAGATGGAACCACCGATCAGGCAGGTCCCCAGCACACGATTGATACCAAAGCGTTCGGTCACCCAGGCCAGGGAAGGCTCGATCAGGGAAATGGCTGAACTCAGGGCAGCGATACCAACCAGAACAAAGAACATAAAGCCCACAATGGATCCGCCGGGTATATTAGCGAAAGCAGAGGTCAGGGAAACAAACAGCAGACCGGGGCCAGCAGAAGGCTCAAGGCCGTGAGCGTAAACAATGGGGAATACAATCAGACCAGAGACGATGGCCATCAGAGTATCCAGGAAGGCAACATTCAACGCGGTACGTGGAATGGAATTGTTGGCAGGCATGTAGGCACCGTATGCCATCAGGGCACACATACCCAGACTCAAGGTGAAGAAAGCCTGACCCATAGCCGCTACCACCGCTTCGCCGGTAATCTTGCTGAAATCCACATCGAACATAAAGTGGAAGCCACGCATAAACTCACCGGTCGCCAGAATACTGTAACCCAGCATGGCAAACAGCAGGATGAACAGGGTTGGCATCATAACCTGCAGACCTTTTTCCAGACCTTTATGGACACCACGAGCGGTTATCAGCACAGTGATCACCATAAACAGGGTGTGCCAAAAAATCTGCCTTGGCGCCGAGGCCGTCAGGGCTTCAAACTCACCGCCAATCTGATCAGCGTTCATACCGTTGAAGACACCTGTCAGCAGATCCCAAGCGTACGACAGTGCCCAACCGGCGACGACGCTGTAAAACGTCAGAATGATGAAGCCGGTCAGCATACCCATCCAGCCAATCACTTCCCAACCACGGAACACGCCCGCATCGCGGGTCAGCTTACGCATGGCATTCAGTGGGCTCAGACGGGTTGAACGACCAATGGCCGTTTCCGCCATTAGCAAGGGAATACCTACCAGCGCGATACACAGCAGATAAACCAGTACAAAGGCACCGCCGCCGTATTGACCAGCGATGTAAGGGAACTTCCAGATATTACCCAGACCAATGGCGGAACCGGCCGCAGCCAGCATAAATGTCCAACGGTTATTCCAGGTTTTACGTGAAGCGGTCGGATTTTGTCCTGACATGAGACTCCTCAATGACGTACAGCAAAAATTCTTATTGAAGGCCACCCGGGCTACGCAGTCTCGAATCAGACAATCAGGAAAAGGAACTCAAACGACAACCGGCTTGAAGAAGAGAATAAAACTTTCACTGGAGCACGGGGCGACGCTGAGCATTGTATCGGTTTAGTTTTCCATCTCAACTACTTTTTTCCTATATTAACCGCAAAAAAAGAAATATCACCCGAACAAAACCTGACAATCAGACCATTCAACCTAAAAAAAATAAACCCTGGACCAACACGAAAAACCACCGGGAGACTGAATCGACAAACTGTCATAAGGAACGACTGGTTTTATAGTGTATCCACGTTATAATCCGCCCATGGCTAAAAGATCGAAAAAAAGCGGTAAAGGCGACTCTTCCATTGTCGTCAACAAAAAGGCCCGTCATGACTACCACATAGATGAGTCATTTGAAGCGGGGCTTTCACTGGCAGGCTGGGAAGTCAAAAGTCTTCGCATGGGTAAAGTGCAGCTGGTCGACAGCTACGTTCTACTCAAAGATGGCGAAGCCTGGTTAATTGGCGCCCAGATTACTCCATTGGATACAGCATCTACCCATGTGGTGGCGGATCCTCTGCGCGACCGAAAACTGCTGTTGCACAGAAGAGAGCTGGCCAAGCTGTTCTCGGAAACTCAACAGAAAGGCCACACCTGTATTGCCACCAAACTTTACTGGAAAGGCCACCTGGTCAAATGTCAGGTAGCCCTCGCCCGAGGCAAGAAAGAGTTCGACAAGCGCGCTGCCACCAAAGAGCGTGAATGGAATATTGAAAAGCAGCGGGTTATGCACCGGGGCTGATTCTGTACCGCTCTGTTACAAATAACAGGTTGACTTGTGAGCGACTTTTTGAAATAAATAGCGTCTGGTTTCACTGGGGGCGATCTGGATTCGACGACGGTTACGAAACCCGAGGTGCATGTCGAGAATGTAGTGATTCTCGTAAATCAAAACACTACAACCTTTTAGTTGCTAACGAAGACAACTTCCAAGGAGCTCTGGCAGCTTAATACCTGCCTACTCCCGGTCACTCCGACTTGCCTGTTGGCTGGAAATGACCGCTACTGAAAACAGGATCGCCTTGATGTCTGCCTGGGGCTGACAGGTTAAACTTTTCAGGATCGCGCAGTGTCACCCTGACCGTTGGGTCGTTCTGCGTTAACCTAAAAACGGAATCTAAACATGTAGAGCCGAAGGCGGAGAATCGGCGGACGCGGGTTCAATTCCCGCCGCCTCCACCAACTACCCAAAAGCCCTGATGAGCCATAGCCATCGGGGCTTTTTATTAACTCCTGCGGCTCTGAATCTTAAAAGCTCATCCTATTTGGGGCTACCTGCTTTGTTCTCCTCAACCATTTCCAGTCGTTCATTCAGCAATCTATCCACCCTTTCTATGGCTCCCTCCGGATCCTGAAAATAGTCGGTTGACCACAAACGGATAAGGTGCCAGCCCAGGTTTTCCAGCACATTGTGGCGAACCCGGTCTCGGTCACGAGCCGATGGCGAGCCATGGTATGTAGCTCCATCACACTCAACCCCTGCCAGATAAACGCCTGGAGAATCTGGATGAACAATACCAAGGTCAATCCTGAATTTACTGACCCCAATCTGGGTTTGAACTTTCCACCCCTTATCGCGCAGGGCCCAGGCCACCGCCTGTTCAAAATCACTGTCAAACTGATCAACGCCATATTGCGCAGTCGCTTGCCGGGCCAATGCAACCGTTCCTTTTTCTGCAAACTCAAGATAATGTTTGAGGTGCTCAACTGCCGTAGCCGAAGTACGACTAAGATCAATCATCGAGGAATCAAAACTTGAGAAAACCAGCACTTCACTGGTTGCCCGGGTGATAGCAACATTCAGACGACGCTCTCCACCTGATTTATTCAGTGGCCCAAAATTCATACTCATTGTTTTGGCTTCGGGTTCTGTGGGTCCATAGCCAAGGCTCAGGATAATAATATCTCGCTCATCCCCCTGAACGGATTCCAGATTTTTTACGAATACGCCGTCGTAGGAATCTGTTGAATGGAAATAGCACTCAATCTCAGGATTGTTCCTGCGAGCATTATCAAGCAGGTCTTCGATCGTGCGTTGCTGTTCTGTGTTAAGTGTTACTACGCCAATACTTTGAGTACATTGCTGTTCATCCGTTAAACGACCAACTATTTCATTCACTACGGCCTTAGCTTCTATCGGATTGTTACGCCCTTTCCCTTTGGCATAAACGCCATCAACTCGATGAAGTGTGACCGCAGACTCTTTAGTATCAGACGATGGATAGGTAACCAGAGAGTTTTCATAATATTTGCTATTTGAAAAAGCGATAAGGGTTTCGTGACGGCTGCGATAATGGCCGGTCAAGCGCAAACAAGGTAACCTTGCAGCAAGAGCCTGATCTAAAATCGACTCTAAATCTTCTTCATCGGGATCCTCACTGTAACCAGACCCACTGAAAAAACTGGTAGGCGGCATCTGTTTTGGATCACCAACAACGATAACATGCCTGCCTCTCGCAATAGCTCCCACTGAGTCCCATGTAGTCATCTGAGAAGCTTCGTCAAAAATGACAAGATCAAAGCCATTAAAATCTGATGGTAAAAACTGTGACACAGAGAGCGGAGACATCATCATGCAGGGACAAAGATCCAGGATACGCTTCCCCATTTCATTAAAAAGAGTTCTGACTGGTTTATGGCGTGTTTTCTTCTGAAGCTCCCGAGCCAGTACGCCAAACTCTTTAGGGCTATCTTTGGCAAAAGGGTCGGGCACCGTTTTAGCCGCAATCGCTGCGACGTACTGGCCGGTAGTGTCAGCTACCTGGGCATCCAGCACTCTAAAATCTTCAATTAACTGCTCATGACTGGACGCTTTAAACTGCCGCAATACCTCACTATCATCAATCAGCTGTGGTGCCAGCCAGCGACAAAAAGCTGTCATTACCTGCTCCAGAGCGTCTTCAGGTAAAATAGTCCTTGCTTCAAGAGCATGGGTCAGCGCTTCAAGGTTAACCTTGGCTGCTGCCTCTTTTTGAGCTAACCATTCCACCCATGCCTTGAACTTTGCAGACTTGGCGGTAAGTGCATCCATTGCTGAACTTACCCTGTCCAGAGAGTCCTGTGTTGAAAACTGAAGCTCCAATGTGTCCGCTTCTTTGGCAACGTCAATGAATGTCGCCCATGCCTGCTTAAATTCATTTTTTTGTAAAACAAGTCTGGAGCCTTCAAGAAAATCGCGGCCATCAACCAGTTTGGTTTTAATGGCAGCCAGTAAACCAGCTGGATCTTCAGTAAGACTCAAAGCCTGTTTAATGTTCTGGTAGATACTATTGCACCGGTGATTTGATTGCGCCAGATCTCCACTGGAGGTTTGCCAGCCCTGCCAGATATTGTCATCCTCAAAGGTTTCAGCCAGAGTCAGAATGTGGTTCTGTAAATTGCCTGCCTTACGTATCTCAGGGAGGAGGTTTAAGTCCTGAAACTTCTTATACCCTATCTTTTTAGCGGCTTTGTTGACCTTCAGCTTTGTGATATACGACTTCAACCAACTGCCTTTTGCCTCATCGTAAAGAGCACACCAGTCAGCAAAAGGGGTCAGAGTCAGAATTTCGGGTGAAATATTATGCCCTATAGACGTCAGCAGCTGATCAAATTCCTCTTTCAAATGACACAGCTTTTGCAGATCATCCAATGCTCCTCTGGCTCCTTTGGCCAGAAGAAAATTAAAAGAATCCGACTCAGCCGATTCAATCAGGCAAGCCAAAGCATTTGTTTGATCCAAGGCAGCAATGGCTGGCTTATCGATTGTAAGGCCAAAGCTGGAAACAAGAGCGACAGCCTGTGGCAAGAGATCATTAAGAGCAGCCTGGTATCGGCTGAGACAACCTAACACTTGGCTTTGCCACGCGTTAGACCACCGACGCGCTTTCAGAATTTTGAACTGCTCAGGATCAAGGTCAGCAATGTCTTTATTAGCCAGCGAGATTTTTTTAACGGTTTCCAGCAAACCATCCAGCTGCTCTTTTGATCTGACAGGAGACGATTCAAAACCCACAGGCCACCCGAGAATGAAATGGTGTTTCTCTTTGTAGAGAACATCCCTGGCGATAGCCTCTCTGGCCGAGAGACCAAACCGGGATTTCTTATGCAGTGCCTGAACATAAGCGTTTAAACTATCCCGCTTTTGTATGAGTGCTTGTACAGATTGAACCCAGCCTTTACTCTGGGCGCTGACCCATTTATCAGTGGCAGACTTAAGTTGCTCAAGAACCGCTTTTTTATTGGCCTTGTTACTATGAAGCTCCAGACATAGATGATCGAGACCTACCTTTTCCATCCTGCGATAAACAACATGAAGAGCCGCCATTTTTTCTGCAACGAAAAGAACTTTCCTTCCCAGTGCCAGATTGTGACAGATCATATTGGCAATGGTTTCAGATTTACCAGTGCCCGGGGGCCCTTCCAGTACAAAATCCTGAGAATGACCTGAGGCTTCCACTGCAACCAGCTGTGAGCTATCACAGTTCAAAGGGGTGAATATTTTTTCCGGGTCAATTTCCTGATCCACTTTTTCTGCTGCAACAAAACGTGAATCTTGTGTATAAGTATCCCGGGGATTATCAACCAAATGTTTAACAAAAGGATTTTCTTTCAGGTCATCTATTCGATCTTTAAGGTCTTTCCACATCAGGTATTTGGCAAAAGAAAAAGAACCCAGCACAAGCTCTTCAACCACTTCAAACCCCTGCTGCTCTGAAATAGCTGCACGAACCGTATTCCAGATATGGTGAACATCAATACCAGAGCCATCTTCAGGAAGTGATTCCCGAAACTGATTAAGGTTTATATTGTGTTCTTTGTCCAGAAACTCAATCAAAGTCATATTAAAAATGGGAGACTCATCCGGGAGCTGCCTCACTTTGACAGGAGCCCGGGCAGAACTGCGGGTCAGCTCTGCCGGAATGAGAATAAGGGGAGCACGATAAGATCGATCATCCTCTGGATTTTCTTTCCAACGCAGCATTCCAACAGCAAGATACAAGGTATTGGAGCCACCTTCTTCCAGGTCATTCTTAGCTTTTCGGAACAGATTAATTGCGTTCTGATCCAACTTCTTTTTTGGCATATTGGCCATGAGAATGCTGTTATTCAATTGTTCAAGGGCATACTCTTTATGAATATCTGAACCCGCTTGAAGCCTGAACATGTCCTCACTTCTGTCTTTATCATTCAGCGGACTTTCTTCAACAGACAAAAACCGAAAGAGTGTGCCACCAGCAAGCTTGTCCTCCATTGAGCTGATATCCGGGCAATACAGTTTAATGGCAACAGCAGCGTCTTTCAGAGCTAACAATGAGTTCCGTTTTGTTAAATCTAACAACTTGCGTTGCCAGGTATCTATGCGGGTATCCGGGGTTTCCTGAACAACTTTTTCGTCCGCCCTCACGGGAGGAAGCGGAGGGACAATGGACAGACTTAACGTGTTGTCTGATTCAGAACTTTGCCCTTCTGCCTTTGTTTCTGTACTGGCTAACGGTTTAATCTTTCTGGAGCGAGCTTGCTTAATATCGATGAGGTAGACAAAATCCTGCTCTTTTTCCTCACTGATCAGTTCCCTGGCCTGAGCTTTTGCCTGCTCAAAGGTTACAGGTTGATCATTAGTCACCAGGGTACTTTCAAACAGAACAAGATCTCTTGCATCGACTCTTTTTCGAAGATCCATAGGATCATCATTGGTCAGTACCGGAAAGCATTCATCGATGAGCCAAACGCCAACAAAGGCATGCTCCTTTGTTAAAGCAATAACCGGATTTAATCCCATTAACTCCAGACAACTGGCAAATAACACCGATGTATCGAGACAAGCCGAAATTTTTGAAGCACTGATATCAGCTGCCAACCTGATACGCTGACCAGCCCTGGCAAAATCTTTGGGTGGCGAGACATAAGCAAGGCGCTGGGAAAATATGACATTCCAAAGCGCTGCTGCCATTAAATAAGGCTTTTCTCTGGTGTTGGATTGATAGCCATCAGCACTACGACCGTGGCCATTCTTTTCGAGAACCTCTGTCGCTTGCCTGACCAGCGACTCTACGTATACGCCATTGGGTTTGACAAAAGCAGCTAACAGATCAGGTTGACGACTTTCTCCACCCCAGAAATTTGCTGGCAAAAAAGCCACTGTCGTTGACTTTGTTACGTATATTTGTGACCCATCAGCCGACTCCACTGTGATTGAGAGAGTGACATTGGTTTCTTCAGTAAGATTAAAGAGTGTGTCATGGGATACCTTCAGAGACCGCTGCTGGAGAGAAACCGCCTGACCTGAACGAATATCATCAATAGGCCACTCTTCTTGTGAAAAAAATTCAGGCTCAGACTTCAGCTTAACCACGAGCCTTTTTAAAACCCCCGAATCTGCTGACTGCTCATCGGGGTCAGCCCTGTAAAGCACACTCAGATTACGAAAAAGCGGATAAGCATTCTGCTGTGCCGCCAGGGAAAAAGCGGACAAATGATCTGCTGAGATCTCAAGTATCGGTGTCATATTTAAGACAGCCCTGAAATGATGCAGTCAGGCGTTACATCTCATACCGTTTGCACTGAACACCAGGACTAGTGCAGCTGAGCCTTGATAACCATACAGCCCCCTTGTTCATCCTGAGCAACCAAACCCCGTTCATCCTGAGCGGAGTCGAAGGATGTGGACTCCGAACCAACAATGAAGATTGTGCCAACCACCCTTCGACTCCGCTCAGGGTGAACGGAGTTTGGGTGCCATTGATAATCTGGAGTGTGGGAACGAGAGGTGTACGGATATCAGAGCTTGGCTGCACTAGTGATCATAACTCACCCAGACTTTAATCTTGTTGCTATCGGTATTGTCAATCCATAGCAATCCGTCTGGATCTGCCCCTTCGTCCACTCTTGCATGGGGTTTCTGACCAATCGCTTTCTCCCACCAAAGTTTAGCCGACCTCTCAGAATGATCTTTGCCTTTCACCTCAAACAGCTGAGCAGCGCCTGACAGATCGCTACAGAAACTCGTATCGAGGTAATGAATATTCATCGTTTGTCCATTCTCATAACCGGGAACCGTCTGCACAGACTTCGGCAAAACATAGTCAACGCATATTCCCGATGGATCCCGCTTTGGCGTAACTACGTAGACCTCCTTATCCTTCCCGACTTTCTGTAAGAATTCTATTTGCCTGACACCATCGGAGACAGCATCCAGGGGACACAGTAAGAACACAACTGCTAGTAGCGCGGGCATAAAGCTCTGGCTTGTCTTTTGAGTCAACATAATCGAACCTACTGCCGTATAACGACAGTAGGTATTTTAGGACACTCTGGTGTTTTTGCTAGCCGCCGACAGTGAACACTGTCCTCGCTGATCTATTCTTCCTGACCGGGGTGGTTACTGTCCAACACATCAATATTCAGTTTCATCCACAACAGAGTAGCAGCCAGATTCACGTTGTTATGGCAGGTTCCATCCTTGACGGTTAATACCCCCCGGGTCTCATCGATCACCTGATTCACCTCTTGCTGACGTTCTTCAGGAAAGTGCTCCAGTAACCGTTTTAGATTCTCCTGCCCCTGGGTCAGGTGGGCAAATCTCAGGGGAAACTGGCGTAACTGATACAAATTAACCAAATCAGATTCCAACCCCGATTCCTTCCAGGTTCGTATGGCCATCACAATAAAGAAGTTCAGGTCTAATGTATCAAAGGCAGGTGTGTCTGGTTTTTCGATAACGTCCTTAATCTCGCCATTGACGACCAATCGTCCCAGCTGTTCAGCTTCCTCCAGATACATTATCTGCAAAAAAAACATCATCATCATGTCTTCGGTAAAGGGTTCTCTGTCCGCATAATAACCATTATGAGCCGACATGGGAGATGCCAACAATGTTTTCAGATCGTGCAACATAAACGACGCACAGCCAAAGCCAGTGACCTGACGTCGAGGCAGAAAGAAAAACCCTGAATCAGTAAAGCCGTGATACTTTATCGCCAGCGTTAACGCTAAACCGACAAAATGCGACATGGGTGAATACGTTTTTTCTGAGTCAATGCGCTTAAAAACACTGAGACTATCAACAAAAAAAAACCGATAATGCCCTTCGCTATTTCTCATGATAGAAACAACACTCACGTGACCTGATTTATCCTGAAAAATATAGTTTTTTGGTTCTTCTGCAGTCATTAGTGGCAGCTGGGTTATAAACAATGCAAGTAACTGATGAAGACACTGATGGGAGCCAAGATAAGCATTCACACGTTTTATAATATTCGGGTTAGCAGTATCCGCAAGCCTGGCAAATAACTCGTAGTTGGGCAGCCCTTCAGGTAACTCAATCTCAGGCAGCAGAACCTTGACAAATAATCTGATTAAATTTTCTGGTACTATCTTAAACTCAGGATACTCAAGTAGAACATGAGTCATTTCGCCTTTTTCCAGCTTTTCAGGAAAATAAAGCTGAAGTAGCCTCAGAATCCCTTTCCCACGGTATTGTTTATTCTCCAGAGAACCTTTTTCTTCTAGAATATCGGGGTTTGCGTCACAGAATTTTTGCAACTCTGCTTTAAAGTCATCAATATTTTTTTTCTGATCCATTGTTTTCAATGACTTTTTAGCGGCTTTAATGATTTCTTTGAGTTTTTCAAGATGCCTGGCATAACGCTCATCGTTTCCGGAAGCTGACGCTGCGCCGGAACCTGAAGAACCAGAACTGCCCTGCCCTTTATTACTTTGTTTTTTTCTTTGTCGCTCCGGTTTTGGTGGCGGAGATTGATTACCCGTTTTGCCCTGTTCCTTGCTGTCATTACCGTAACGGTTTAATTCGAATGGATAACCGGTAAATACCGTTCCTTTATCTGTCGGCAGTCCTCCCCCTTCACCTTCCCCTTCAGGAACAGGCGAACTGATTATCGAAGCTTTTTTTCCCTTCTGTAACAACAACAGTGGGACCACCTCAGACGCAGGTAAACGAATGGGGTCAGATAAGAAAGAGGAAAGAATCACATCAACATCATTGCCAGAGACCAAAGATGAAGTGTAAGGAATTGCAGCCTGACTGTGAGCTGACAAAAACATGCTCACAAAAATAAAGACACAACACATATAAACACTGCCCGCACTGATTTATTTTTCTTGACCGGGGCGGTCACTATCCAGCAAATTAATATTCAGTTTCATCCACAACAGAGTAGCAGCCAGATTCACGTTGTTATGGCAGGTTCCATCCTTGACGGTTAATACCCCCCGGGTCTCATCGATCACCTGATTCACCTCTTGCTGACGTTCTTCAGGAAAGTGCTCCAGTAACCGTTTTAGATTCTCCTGCCCCTGGGTCAGGTGGGCAAATCTCAGAGGAAATTGGTTCAACTGATAAAATTTAACCAAATCGGGTTCCAGTAATAGCCCGAATAACGGCCAGGTATGGAGCTCGTTAGTAATAAGGGAGTTCAGATCCTGGCCATCAAAGGCAGGCTTGTCTATTGTTTCGATAAAGTCCTTACTCTCACCATTGATGACCAATTGCCCCAGTTGTTCGGTCTTCTCCTGATAGATTATTTGCGAAAAAAAATCCAACATATTGTCTGCAGTAAGTGGGGCTTTGTCCGGATCATAACCGTTTTGAGAAAACCCCTGAGACAACATAGGGGATTCCAACAATGTTTCCAGATCGTGCAGCATAAATGACTCACAGCCAGAATCACTCACTTGTCGTGGAGGCAGAAAGAAAAACCGGGAATCAGTAAAGTCGTGATATTTTATCGCCAGCATTAGTGCTAAAGCGACAAAATGCGGCAGGGGTGAATACGTTTTCGCCCCAGCGTAGTGCTTAAAAATATTCAGGCTATCAACAAAAAAAAACCGATAATACCCTTCGCTATTTTTCCTGATGGAAAGAATACTCACGTGACCTGTTTTAACCTGAAAAATATAGTTTTTGGGTTCTTCTGTTGCCATTAATGGCAGCTGGGTTATAAATAATGCAGCCAGCTGGTTAAGACACTGAGGGAAGCCGATGTAGGTATGCATGAGTTTTATCATAAACGGGCTCAAAGCACCGAAAATCCATTCAACTAACTTGTCGTCGGGCATCCAGTCTGGTAACTCAAAATCAGGAAGCCCAAAGCCAACAAATAATTTAATTAAACTTATTGGCAATCTCTTAAGCTCGGGATACTCAAGTAAAACATGCGTCATTTCACCTTGTTCCAGCTTTTCAGGAAAATAAAGCTGTAGCAGACTCAGAATCGCTTTGCCACGGGATTGCTTGTCTTCCAGAGAGCCTTTTTCTTCTAGAATATCGGGGTTTTCGTCACAGAATTTTTGCAACTCTGCTTTAAAGTCATCAATATTTTTTTTCTGATCCATCATTTTCGATGACTTTTTAGCGGCCTTTAGTATTTGTTTCAGTTTTTCAAGATGCCTGGCACGACTCTCATCGTTTCCGGAAGCCGATGCCGACGCAGCACCAGAACCTGAAGAGCCAGAATTACCCTGCCCTTTATTACTTTGTTTTTTACTTTGTTGCTCCTGCGGTGGCGGTGATTTATTGTCCTTTTCGCTCTGTTTCTTGTTTTCATTACCGCAACTGTTCAATTCGAATGGGTGACCAGTAAACACCATTCCTTTATCTGGCTGTAGTCGTCTTCCTTCAGAGACAGGCGAACTGATTATCGAACCTGCTTTTCCCTTCTGTAACAGCAACGGTGGTATAACCTCAGACTTAAGTAAACGAATGGGGTCAGGTAAAAAAGAGGAAAGAATCTCATCGACCTCATTGCCAGAGGTCAATGATGAAGTGTAAGGCGTTACAGCCCAGCTGCCAGCTGACAAAAGCAGGCTGGCGACCATAAAGGCACAATACATATTCTTCATTGTGAGTCATCAAGCTCAACAAGCTTAAATAGAAACAAAGTCATCATTTTAGACAAAAAAATCAGACTTTCCTGATTCTGGGATAAAGAATTGTCAAAGGATTTAAGGTTGACTCAGAAGATGCTTCAATATTGCCCTATCAAGCAATAAGAACTATATTCAATATTGTTAAATATGAATAATTTAGGTGAACCATGGCAACTACCAGCTTAAGTTTGGGCGAACACTGGGAAGTGTTCATCAAGAATGAGATTTCCAGCGGTCGTTACGGCTCCGCCAGTGAAGTGGTGCGGGACGCTTTACGCGCCATGGAAGAGCGCAAAAGCAAGCTGGAAGCCCTGCGTTCACACCTGGCTGAAGGGGCTACCCAAGCAGGCAAGGGCGAATTTATTAATGACTTCTCAATGGACTCACTCATTAATGACCTGGACGCTGAGCCCTGATGTTGCAAAAGATCAACAGAAAAGTCAGAGTCACCCCACGGGCCCGAGACGATTTACGCAACATCGGCCGCTATACGCTACGAACGTGGGGCAAAACTCAACGAAATCATTATTTGAAAAGTATTGAAGCGCGCTTCCACTGGCTTGCTGAAAATCCTCAGCTGGGTAAATACCGGGCAGATATATCCGAGGGCTATTTTAGCTTTCCTGAAGGTCAGCATGTGATTTTCTATATGATTGGTAGCAACTTCATCGACATCATTGGGGTTCTTCACAAGGAAATGGATGTGATCGGTTATTTTTTGGAGGGCTGATGGCCGAAGTCAGGTCACAGCTATTTACACTCCTAAAGAAAAATGCTGCTTGCATTTTGTTATGCATATGGCGCTTCACGATCACCTCTGAAGCGCTTCAATCTCAACAATAAACTCTCTCAAAGACATCAGCCATTCCTGCTGCTCACTGGTATAAGTAGTCTGAACCGAAGCCGGCACAACCAGCTGAAGGTTTTTAGCCTGCATTTCTGCGGTCTGATCCTGACTAATACCCGCCTCCAGAGTGACCAGATGCTTGCGTTCTATCTTTTCAGCTTCTGACAGCACCTGACGCCAGCGATCTTTGCAGGTAGACTTTGCCCCCAGCATACGGAGCTTCGCAACCGGAAAGCCGGAATCGTGATAGCAGAGAAAGGAAGGGAACAGGAAGTCAGGCTTCTGTTTGTTTTCGGTAACCTTCTTAGGCGTTCCCTGCTCAAACTTTAGTTCATGATCTTTAAACCCGACATTCACCACCTCACCTGACATTTTCCTGAATTCTGCTATTTATGAGATAAGCAAATATCAGGCTCCCCCCTTATGCCTCCCGTTCAATACCGCAGTCAGGTCATGGATCACCTTGGTTTAGTGGCTGGAATATTAAAGAGCTTGGAATTACCGAACATATCGATAAAAGAGCCCCCAAGGTATCTGATGACTGGCATATATCCCATGGTGAGTCTGTCGTTGCCATGTTCATCAATGGCCTGGGCTTTACCGGACAATCTCTGCATATGCTTCCCCGGTTCTTCGCCAATAAACCTCTTGATAAACTGATCAGACCCAGTATTAAGCCTGAGCATATAAACGACAATGTTCTTGGAAGGACACTGGATGAACTCTTCGAACTCAATGCCAGTAAAGTCTATTTTGAACTAGCTATCAAGGTCGTAAAACATCTTAATCTTCCATGCGATGCTCTAAACCTCGACGGCACCAGCATACACGTCGATGGACGTTATAACAGCGACAGAGAAGAGGACGATGAAGACCTCAACTCCATTAGGTTGTGCAAAGGCTACAGTCGTGATCATCGTCCGGATTTGAATCAGGCCATATTGCTTCTGATGACAGAAAACAAAGCAGGCATTCCCCTGTTTATGAAGGCTGTCAGTGGCAATGTAACGGATAAGACCAGCTTCAAACTGGTGGTATTCGAACACCTGAATAGTTTCAAAGCGGCTCTGGAATCCAGGTACTTTGTCGGTGATGCTGCTTTGTATACTTCAGAAACGGTTAAGGAGCTTGACCAGCTGGATCAGTGGTTTATTTCCCGAGTTCCTCTCAATTCTTGTCGGTCTTGTTCGTCAATATTTACTTTCCTCAGCATGTTTATCCTCCTTAATTACACGTTCAGCGATGGTTCACGTCAGGGTGTTAATCAGCATCCCCATCGCATATTCCAGAAATGGTTGTTGTTACTCTGGGCATTTTTTAAAAACCTTGGTTGCGAATTCTTTAGCATCTGCCATTGACTCACGGGGTAGGGCATCACCTTCATAACCGAGTGATTTCGCAACGTTTAGCATGGCTCTGTCATTTTTTTTCATTGGAGTACACCATAAATTCGATACCGTTGCTTAATCCTGGGGTGCCTTTTATCCAGTGAGTTATTAGTTTTTCGCACAGTTGGCCCCACTCGATAAGGCATGGCATTTCAAACTCACCTTTTAGTTCTGGGTTTATTACTTCCGCTTTTTTGCTCATTGCTATGAACATTTTTGGTGCAAAAACTTCACTGATTTGGTAGTCAAAGATACCTATTCCTTCTTTTAAGTGTCTCAGTGAGTTCCATGCTTCTGTTAGTATTACAGCGTAGTCGTATAGGGCATAAACAAGTTCTAATTCCCCATCTTTTAGTACTTCACCAGGGTTATCAACTCCTTCTTTCTCAAATTGTTCTTTTATTCCTACTGCGAGGTAGTGATGGGTAGTGGCTATCTGTTTTTGATTATTCATTGTTGTTTCCTTTAAGTTCGTTCCTGTATGTATAGCCCATGAAATCTACGCTGTATTGGGGCCAGTAAAGAACTGGTGCAAAGTACGCCTTCACGTGCCATGAAGGCGGTCGAGGGTTTTGAGCATTACGGAGCTGTGGAAGTGTCGTCTGGTTGTGCGGATGTGGAGCAACGTTGGGTCATGTTTCGCAATAAGCAGATCCAGAAGACAGAATAGAAAGCGCTCACAAGGCGTATGCAGAAAAAATCCACCAAAGAATCTCAGAAGCTGGAAAAACTCAGCAAAAAGGCATTCCGGTGCAAAGCTGATGCCATGGAAGCCTTCAAACAATGGCAGAAACAATCAGAGCTCTGTCAGGCAGAACCGCAGATTACCTCTAAACCCTGCTATAAAGGCAGAGGTCGTCCCGCTGAAGGAGCGGAACCCGATTATCAGGAATATTGCATAAGTGGTTGCTGCTCAGTAACGGTGCAAACAAGGCTGGATGCACAATCCTCTTTGGGGTGCTTTGTGTTGGCTACCAATGATACCGATACTGACCGGCTGAACACTGCTGAATTGTTGAAGACCTACAGTAAACGCCAAATAAACCCACGCCCTTCAGAATCAAAAACCCGTTTGAAATGATTAGCCTCCCGATAAAGGAGGCCAATATGCCAAAGAAATTACCCGCAGACAGTGAATGGCTGGAGCTCTGTTTGCACACTGGCCTGGATCATTGTCTCCAAGTACTGCGACGCACTGCCTTTGTATAGGCAAGAGAATATCCTCAAGCGATACGGCGGCTCTGTTACCCGGACGACGATGGCCAACTCTTTAATTCGGTTGTCTACAGAACTGCGGCCACTCATCAATTTGATGAGAGATCATCAAAAGACTGGTTCGGTGATCCATGCTGACGAAACCCGAATTCAGGTGATCAAGGAAACCACTAAGTCCATCAACTCTGACAAATATATGTGGGTCAGCCTTGGTGGGCCGCCCGGACAAACATCGGTAGTGTTTGAATATGACCCCTCAAGAGGCAAGGAGGCTCCCCTGCGTCTGTTCGAAGGGTTCAGCGGTTACCTGCAAACTGACGGGTATGCCAGTTACGACGCTGTATGCAAACAAGAAGGCATCACCCAGGCGGGTTGCTTCGACCACGTTCGCAGGAAATTTCTGGATGCCAGGAAGGGCGAAGCCAAACCGGGCAAAAAGGTGAAAAACACCTGCGTTAGCAAGGCGAATGCCGCTTTAGGCAAAATCGGTAAGCTTTACGCCATTGAGAAAGAAATAGGTGATCTTCCTCCATCAGAAAAAGCCATCCTGCGTCAGCAAAAGAGTAAGCCGCTACTGGACGACCTTTATGTATGGCTGGAGAAAAACATAACCAAGCTAGAACCGGGCAGCCTGTCGCACCGAGCCATGAGCTATGCATTGAACCAATGGCCGAAACTGGTCGTTTACTGTGACAACGGCCACCTGGACATCAGTAATGCCGCAGCGGAAAACACCATCCGCCCCTTCGCTATTGGCCGCAAGAATTGGATGTTTGCAGACACGCCAGAAAGGGCGCAAGCCAGTGCCCTTTTCTACAGCCTGATTGAAAGCGCAAAGGTGAATGGCCTGGAGCCTTTCGATTACCTGAACCATATTTTAAAAGAGCTGCCTTACGCTGATACCGTTGAGAAACTGGAACAGCTTCTTCCCCGGAATGTTAAGGCAGGCAAAGAATAAGAAATCTTGGGGATGACAGCCAGTACGCTGGTTTATTTGGCGCTTACCTTAAACAGGAACAAAGTCATCATTCTAGACAAAAAAATCAGACTTGCCTGATTCTGGGGTGACTTCTTTAATCTGAAGTCATGTGCCGGATCAAGATATACGACATTAAACGTTTTAAGGCTAAGAGTGCCATACATAAACCCTCCGATGTATTTTCAGACCAGTCAGCTTCAATCGCTACGCCCCGCAGCATACCTGTGATGTGATCCGGCCTATTCTGACTAGGCTTTCCGGAAAATGCAGGCACACCAAGGCTTCCCTGATGATCGTATCTATATAACAGTCGCCTGTCGTGATTGATGGCACATGACGATACGAAAACAGCGAAAACAGGACACCCAGATATTTCTTGATCGTCCGAGCCAGGAATGTGGGTGTCCTCTATTATTCATTTTTAAATATGAATATTTTAGGTGAACCATGGCAACTACCAGCTTAAGTTTGGGCGAACACTGGGAAGTGTTCATCAAGAATGAGATTTCCAGCGGTCGTTACGGCTCCGCCGGTGAAGTAGTGCGGGACGCTTTACGCGCCATGGAAGAACGCAAAAGCAAGCTGGAAGCCCTGCGTTCACACCTGGCTGAAGGGGCTACCCAGGCAGGCGAGGGCGAATTTATTACTAACTTCTCAATGGACTCACTCATTAATGATCTGGACGCTGAGCCCTGATGACGCAAAAGATCGACAGAAAAGTCAGAGTCACCCCACGGGCCCGAGACGATTTACGCAGTAATTTCAACTGGTTAGTATTCATCCTTTGCCCTTGCCCCACTGAATCAGGTAACTTTGGAGTTTTTAGATCATCAAGCTTGATACAGCATATCCAGTCATTTTCATCGTCAAGCCTTTTCAGGAGCACACTTAAATGAAAAGAATCATTAAAGTAGTTGGGGCGGTTATTCATAACGAAACCAATAAAATCCTCTGTGCGTTACGTTCAGATACGATGAGTTTACCGAATCTCTGGGAGTTTCCCGGTGGCAAGATTGAGGAAGGTGAGCAGCCAAAAGCAACACTACGCCGTGAAATTCAGGAAGAACTGGGTTGCGATATAGAAGTGTTTAATTTAGTCGAAGATACTACCTACGACTATGGCAATGTAATCATCAATCTGCGCACTTACCATGCCCGGATTGTCGCAGGAAAACCTGTCCCGGCTGAACATGCTGCGTTGCTTTGGTTGCCGGTGACGAGTCTGCAAAGCCTGGTTTGGGCTCCGGCCGACCTTCCTGCGGTTCAACATCTAATGACAGAACAAACCGAAATTGTCGGCTCTTTTGAGATTTAAATGGTCGAACTTGTCTGCTCTTTCCCTGCCTGGTCAAAGCCTTAAGATCAGGCAACAGTCGAATCTTTATTCAGTTAAATCCTCAAAAATATCTAAAGGTACACTGTTGTGCAGCTTCCAGATCACACTCATGGGGTTGTCTCCGGAGCTGCTAATGTAATCTAACTGGCCCAAATACATAAACGGCAGGGTGATGTTATATTGCTTTGCCTGTTTTCGTACAAAAAGGTGGATATGGTAGCCTTGCTCTTTGTGGTGAATATAATGCTGACCGACTCTGGACTTGTGTGAAGTCTGGTTCTGACTTTGCCAATGGAAGGTGCGTGGGTCCATAAAGTAGTCCTTATAGTGGAGATGAGCACCGACTTCTTTATCCTTGTTCAGGTTAATAAACAAAAAGTAGTCTTGGCCAACTCGTTTTACCCCTTCTCGCCATGAGCCTCGCTTTGCCGCGTCTCCCGAAAGAAACTGAATATCATTCCGGGTGTAATTTTGGTAGAGAATAAAGCGCTCCCCGCTGCCTAGAAACACCTCAGGTTTGAAGTGTCGGCGGAACTGTTTCAGTCCGTAATTGACACGATCGTTGATGTAACTTTTAGCAAACTCACCAGAATTCACCAATGTGATGAAATCCTCGTCTACATGAAAAACTTCATTATCTACTGCGCCGAAAGCCCATGACATTTTACCATGAGGTAAGGCCAATGATGCCATAGCTGATAGAATCAACGATTTATGCTGACGACTGTCGATGGTCTGGTTAAAGTAACGGATGAGTTGCTGCTCAATAACCATTACATTGAGCGTCGAATGTTGCTGCTCAATTGCCGCCAGCAATAGGATAAATTCATATGGCCACTTTATTGGGCACATGTACTCCAGTCTTTCAGCGACCTGTTGCAGATAGAGGTTCTTCTGCAACTCTACCGGGTTACCCCCCTGGTCATGGCATTTAATTTTGGTGTTATACAGGGAACCAAACTTTGAGAAAAAGAAATTCGGGTTTGGGGCATTTTCAGCGGTAAAAAAGTCCAGTATTTCTGGTGAGCTGCCAAGCTCCTTTTTAAACTGTGCATATAGCTGCTTCAGGTATTCAGTACTGTCCAGGCGGATGCTTTCAAGTTTTGTCAAAATTTTTTCTTTGGTGATTTCATCCAACTCGACGTAACAACCTGCTGGCAGGTCCGCAAACTCATGGCTAACCGCACGTTTAAGGGTATCTTTATCAAAGTCTCTGCGATCACTTTCGCTACTCAGTGCCAATGGAACCATGTAGGAGTTTTGATGGTTCCCGATGAAATCCAGCACAGTCACATACTCTTTGCCTTTTGACTTTCTCAATCCACGGCCAAGCTGTTGAATGAAGATCGTGGAAGAGTCTGTTGGTCTGAGGAAGAGCAATAAGTTTACCTGAGGAATATCGACACCTTCATTGAAGATATCCACAGTAAAAATAATTTCTAACGGATGGTTTGGGTCTTGTAAGTTGCTAATCTCTGACTGGCGCTCCTGAGAATCGGACAGGCCAGTTAATACCTTACTGGTAATTCCCCTGTCATTAAAAGATTGGCTCATAAAAGCAGCATGGTCTCGGTTGACGCAGAAACCCAGGGTACAACGCTGCTGACCATGAAAACCGTACTTTTTCATCTGTTCGATGATGTAATCAACTCGTTCACTGGTGTTAAGACGATTGACAAGTTTGGTTTCAATAAATTGACCACCAGCCTGCCTTTCAATTTGGTCATAATCCACAGTTTCATCAGCGACTCCGAAGTAATGAAATGGAGCCAATAACCCCAACGCCAGCGCCTCTCGTAAACGGATATCGCAGACGATGTTATAGTGACAGAGTTTTAACACGTCCCGACCATCCATCCGTTCCGGAGTGGCCGTCATGCCCAGTAAAAACTTTGGAGTGAAATGGTTAATCACCCGTTGATAAGTTTCAGCCTGGGCATGGTGAAATTCGTCCACCACCATATAGTCAAATGTATCCGGGGCAAATTTCTGTAAGTTGTTTTCACGGGATAGGGTTTGTACTGTGCTGAACAGAAAACGCTTGTTGGTATCCTTACTTTTGCCGGTTAATTTCCCGCACAGGTTCCGAGCCCCAAACACCGTTGAGAATGTTTTGACGGCCCCCTCCAACAACTCATCCCGGTGAGCTAAAAATAATATTCTTCTAGCGTTGAACTTGTGGGCGTCAAAAGCCGCAAGAAAGGTTTTACCTGTGCCTGTGGCAGCGATGGCGACAGCGCGGGTTTCGCCTTTTTCTCGAGTGGCGACCAGGTTGTCCAGAGCCTGCTTCTGCATACTATTTGGAGACAGGTGCAGGCTGTCTTGATGGCTCTTTTCCAGCTGATGGGACTGTTTCAAAAAATCAAAGGTGCTTTTTATGTTAACTTCTTCAACCTGGAGATTTTCTAAGTGCTTTTCATATTGATCAATAAATGATTCTGTCAGTGGTACTGCCTGCTCTGAGTCCCACAACGACTGAAAACGATCAATAGCTCGATCATAGATTTCTGAAGAATTTGACCGTGGTACTTTGACACTCCACTCCTCACCACTGATTAAGGCGGCCTGAGAAAGGTTTGATGAGCCAATGAGTGCACAACTGTTGCTGTGTTTATTTCGCTCAAAAAGATAAGCCTTTGTGTGAAAAGACTCACTGGTAGCTGCGTAAACTTTTGTCTCAATATGCTCCTGCTCTAGTAGTTTCCGCAATGCTGACGGTTGGGTGATATTCATATAAACCGAGGTCAAAATCCGGCCACGCTTGTTACGCAGACGAAAGGACTCCAACGGGTTTAGCAAGAGTTGTAACCCTGAAGCACGAATAAAGCTGACCATAAAATGAAAGCTGTCGCTGGTTTGCAATTCGAACTTGAGATTTTTGAAGAAGTTGGTTTTGGCTGTTTTCTCATTAGTGATCAGCGAGGGAGACACTAAAGAGAAGTCTTCGCACAGAGGGAGCTGAATGCTTTCATCCTGTGAGAACAGCATTCTCCTCAAGGGTAAGCTTAATATGTCTGCGCCTGGTTCGATTGCCTCAGCAATTATCTGTGCCAGTTTTATACTGTCTTCAAATTGATCTAGGCTTGAAAAATCGTTGAGCTTCCTCGAAAGCCGGCTGCTGATATATTGAGTCAGGGCCGACGTATAAGCATTTGCTGGCACTTTAAACGTACGATGGTTTTTTGGATAAGCTTTGCTTTTTGCTTTGAGTTCTTCAGAGATGGGCATGGTAAGTTCGAAGCAGCTGTTATCAAAGTATTATAGTACCAGGTATAAATTTTTATGGTACTCACTTGGACGACCGAAAAGTTCTGAACTAGCTTGGAGCTTATAAGAAAAAAACAGATAGGAAATTAAAGTGCTTCAGTATCAGCAAGCTTTTGGATGTAGCTTTCAACTTGGTATCGATGTTCCCAGTTTTTTCGTCGATCTGAGCTATAAAAATGATGTGTGCCCTTGCTTTGTTTACGACTGTGGCGGTGGCAGGTCGTTTGTTCTGTGGGTCGACTTTGAAGTTGCGGAAAAGCGAGAATACCAGGACAGTCAACGATATACACTTGAGCTTCATATTCAGGAGGAATGTCGTTACAGAGTTCTGGAGACCAACTCACCAGACAAAATAACAGCCATGTTAGAATCCTTGTAAAACCGAAAACAGACCGAAAACAGACGGACGAAAACAAGACACCCGCATATTCCTTGACCAACCTAGCTAAAAAAGTGGGTGCCACCTATCACCTTGCAAGCTTCCAGTCAACAATAAAAATAGGACTAAAAATAGTAAAAATAGGGCACCCATATATTCCTTGACCCACCGAGCTAAAAAAGTGGGTGTCCTCTATCACTTTGACTTCCTCTATCACTTTGACTTAGGAGCCAAGAGTTATAGGTAAAATACTTCATCCGTTTTCACCCCATCGGACAACACGAGGTAATACTGGCGATTAACGATGTGTATTCCCTGGCTGACATTGAAAACATTCTCACCATCAGCGTTTACTGACCCGTAATCGGTGACTGTCCAGACTCTTTCTGAGTGCTTTTCAGCTATAACCTTTAACATTTCCCAGTCGCTCTTTGCCCACAGGGCTTACGCATGAGAATAATCATTCTCATTTAGACGCGCAAAGCAACAGCTTTGCCACATCATGAGTTGATCATGGCTCACACATCTGTGCTAAAAAGCTGTAAAATACCCCAATTTTACGCCTGATGCCTATTAATCCTGAACCGCTAATCATGTTTCTCAACGAGTTAACCGACCCACGTAAGCGTGCTTCTTCCTGCGAGCATAACTTTAACGACATTCTTGTGATTGCTGTGTGTGCCATCATCTGTGGGGCTGATACATGGCAAGATATGCAAGAGTTCGGTGAAGAAAAAGAAGGCTGGTTTCGTTTATTTCTTGAGCTTCCCAATGGTATTCCGTCGCACGACACCTTCTACCGGATTTTTTGCATGCTCAAACCGGATGAATTTCAGGAATGCTTCACCCGGTGGGTAAAATCTGCTTATCCTGAAGCCCTTGATATACCTGATGGTGATGCTGAAATCATTCCAATTGACGGCAAGGTTATCAAGGGTTCCAAAGGGAAAGGCAAGGGTAAAAAAGCAGTCCTTATGGTTAGCGCCTGGAGCACCAGACTGAGCCTGGTCTTAGGGCAAAAAAAGGTTGATAAAAAGTCGAATGAGATAACCGCTGTCCCCCAACTTCTTGAAGCTATCGACTTGAAAGGCTGCATGATTACAGCCGATGCAATCAGCTGCCAAAAAAGTATTGCAGAAACCTGCGTAAACCAGGAGGCAGATTATCTTTTTGCTGTTAAAGGAAACCAAAAAACACTGCACAACGATATTCAGACAGCGGTCGAAGAGCGATGGAATAGCAACCCGGAAGAGCCAGTATCAGATGCATTTTTTGAGTGCAAAAATAAAGGCCATGGTCGTCATGAATATCGCTGCTGCTGGGTTTTTGATGACGTTTCGGCTCTTTCAACAGCTGATGAATGGACAGGAATAAAGCAGTTTGGTGTCGTTCAGTCTGATCGAACAATTGATGGCAAAGCCACGACAGCTCTAAGGTTCTACATTTCCAGCAAAACCATGACAGCCGAGGGAATGCTCAATGCAACGCGCCAGCACTGGGAAGTGGAAAATAGTCTGCACTGGATGCTGGACGTTGCCTTTGATGAAGATGCTTGCCAAACCAAAGATGAATGCGCTGCTGAAAATCTGTCTACCTTGCGTCGTATTGCCCTAAATATTCTGAAGGCCGACGTTACCAGTAAGAGGAGCATCAAGACAAAGCGTAAAAAGGCTGGATGGAGCAATAGATACCTGTCTCAGCTATTGAAATCATTCATTGTTGGGGCTAAATGAGAATGATTATCTTCATGCGTAAGCCCTGTCTTTGCCCACGACACGTCAACAACCTTGCTATCTACTTCCGCAAATAGTGATCCATCACCTACAGGCGCTGATACAAATTGCAGTTTGTACTCGCCCATGAAATCTTCAAAGTCACGGCAGCAGTCACCATCAAGCCATTTAATAGCACCTACAACCCTGTTTAATAACTGCTCATGTTTCTCTGACATCCCTGTTATTAAATCGTCTGGCAGATAATCACACAACTCATCACATATTTCGGCCAGCAACCTTGATAATTGTTTATTCTCCATCGTCTTTAACTCCTGCTAATGCTGTTTTCGACGGTTCATTGTATATAGTGCGAAAAAAGGAAAAAACAAAGGAAAAACAAGACACTCATTAGGAAAGCACAAAAACAGCGAAAAACAGGACACCCGTATATTCCTTGACCGACCAAGCTAAAAAAGTGGGTGCTCTTTATCACCTTGCAAGTTTCCAGTCAACGACTACCCTGCACTCAATCAGAATTGAATGACCATCGAGATCGTTTAATGAAGACTTACCTGTTCGTAATAATTCTTGGGTATATGAGCATTTTCCCAAACGCTGTCTACTCCAACGACGACCACGATCAAGTCGACCCCGTTCATATCGACTACAGTCGAGAACCCATTCTGTGGGGTTTGTACGATGGAGAAAGCTTTGTGAAGAGTGTAGTAGCACTCTTTACAACGGGATTCGTTATTTTTTGGGTGACTCCAGGTACATGTATAGGCGCTGGTTTAGGATATTGTTTTTTCTCTGGATCACCCCACGTCAGGGCGTTGAAAGGTGCTGCAATTTTGGGAGGTCTGTCAGCGTGTGTATTTTCAGTGTCAACTGCCATTGGGCTTTATAACTGGCGCATAGGTAATGTAGAAGGAGGGTCAGATTAACGAAAACAACGAAAACAGGACACCCTTATATTCCTTGACCCACCGAGATCGTTTAATGAAAACTTACTTGTTCGTAATAAGAAAAAAACAGGACACCCATATATACCTTGACAGACCGAGCAGAGAATGTGGGTGTTCAAGATCACCTTCAAAGCAAACAACTTTGCAAGTTTCCAGTCAACTACTACCCTGCGCTCAATCAGAATTGAATGACCACCGAGATCGTTTAATGAAGACTTTCCTGTTTGTAATAATTCTTGGATATATGAGCATTTTCCCAAACGCTGTCTACTCCAACGACGACCACGATCAAATCGACCCCGTTCATATCGACTACAGTCGAGAACCCATTCTGTGGGGTTTGTACGATAAAGAAAGCTTCTTGAAGAGTTTAATAGCACTCTTTACAACGGGACTCGTTATTTTTTGGGTGACGCCAGGTACATGTATAGGCGCTGTTGCAGGATGTTGTTTTTGCTCTGGATCATTCCACGTCAGAGCGTTGAAAGGTGCCGCAATTTTGGGGGGTCTGTCAGCGTGTGTATTTTCACCGTTGGCTGCCGTTGGGCTTTATAACTGGTGGATAGGTAATGTAGAAGGAGGGTCAGATTAAAGCGCCGTCCATGAACAAACTTTAATCCACCAAACACAATCCGTTTATCCACAACCCTTTACACTGCAGCCATGACTAACCCCCTCCCTTATCGAGGTAAATCATGGAAAAATGGATCAATCAACTAAAAAACGGTTTCAACCAGGTTAAAGCCACCTTTTTCGAGCAGCGTGACGGCGCTGCCATCAGCCCATTTAAAGCGATTCTTGGCACCGTTGTTCTAACGGGGCTGTTTGTACTGATGCTGCCCCTGATCATGCTGATCTTTATGGTTCAGATGGGGCTGATTCTGGTGGGTATGATTGCCGTTCTGTTTATGGGAACTCGCAAACAGACCGGACAATGGCCCAGAGAAGAAAAGCTGGTTAACCCGGAGCCGGAACCGGCTGAAACGGTTAAAGGAGCTTAAAATGACCAGAAAAACGTCAATAATGGAAGAAGCTGCCAAACGGTTTATAGTGGGCAGACTTTTGAGTTAACCGCCAGGATAGGGTATTTTTCACCGACTTATCCACAGTCCGGGTGATCTTTGTGTCTACTGTTATCCTTATCGTTTTTATTGTTGTCGTGGTGCTCTGGGGCAAACGTCGCCTCGATCAGAAAAAGCAACTGGCTCAGGAAGCGCTGGTTCAGGGTCAGGCTTTTCTGGAAAAGAACCAGCATGAGGAAGGCGTGATAACTACAGAGTCCGGATTACAGTACAAAATTCTGGAAAAGGGTGAACATTCCGATCACCCTACAGCCACCAGCAAAGTGAAAGTACACTATCACGGCACGTTAATTAATGGTCACGTGTTTGACAGTTCTGTAGACCGTGGACAGCCGATTTCCTTTGGACTGAACCAGGTAATTCCTGGCTGGACTGAAGGTCTGCAACGGATGTCGGTAGGCGACAAGTTTAGGCTGTTTATTCCTGCCGACCTGGCTTATGGCAGCGGTGGTGCCGGTAAAATCCCCGGAAATTCTACGCTGATCTTTGATGTGGAATTACTGGGTATCGAATAAGCCATTCAGTCTTGAACGGGGCAGAAATTCTCTGCCCCGTTCATTATTTACTCTTCAACAACCCCCTGTTTACGCAGGTAATCGTCGTAAGTTCCGTGGAAATCGACGACACCTTCTTCGGTGATTTCAATAATGCGGGTCGCCAGAGACGATACAAACTGACGGTCATGACTGACAAAAATCAGTGTACCCGGATAGTTTTCCAAGGCCAGGTTCAGGGATTCAATGGATTCCATGTCCATATGGTTTGTGGGCTCATCCATCAATAGCACGTTGGGCTTTTGCTGAATCAGTTTACCGAACAACATACGACCCTGCTCGCCACCGGAAATCACGCGGACTGATTTTTTGATATCGCTCTGGGAGAACAGCATCCGACCCAGAACACCACGGATTACCTGCTCATCGTCGCCTTCGTTCATCCACTGGCTCATCCAGTCGTACAGATTCATATCCATATCGAACTCATCGCTGTGGTTCTGGGCGTAGTAACCGATGTCAGCGTTTTCGGACCACTGGATAGTACCTCCTCTGGGTGCCATCTTGCCGGCCAGAGTGTGCAGCAGTGTCGATTTGCCAATACCATTCTGACCAATGATGGCAATGCGCTCACCCACTTCAACCATCAGGTCAACGTCGTTAAATAACGTATTATCCCCATAACCCTGGGACATTTTTTCCATCACCAGTGCATTACGGAACAGTTTCTTTTCCTGTTCAAAGCGGATGAATGGGTTCTGTCGGCTGGAGGGTTTCACTTCTTCGAGCTTGATCTTGTCGATCAGCTTAGCCCTGGAAGTCGCCTGTTTGGCTTTGGACGCATTGGCAGAAAAGCGACTGACAAAGCTCTGAAGCTCAGCAATCTGGGCTTTCTTCTTGGCATTATCCGCCTGCATACGCTCACGAGCCTGGGTAGCCGCTATCATGTACTCGTCGTAATTACCGGGGAACATACGCAGCTCACCATAGTCCAGATCGGCCATGTGCGTGCAGACGCTGTTCAGGAAGTGGCGGTCGTGAGAAATGATGATCATGGTGCAATCGCGCTGTTTGAGTATTCCTTCCAGCCAGCGGATGGCATTGATGTCGAGGTTGTTGGTAGGCTCGTCCAGCAGCATGATGTCTGGATCGGCAAACAATACCTGGGCCAACAGCACACGCAGCTTCCAGCCTGGGGCAACGGCACTCATTGGGCCATAGTGTTGCTCCAGGGGAATATCCAGACCCAGCAGCAATTCGCCCGCGCGGGCCTCTGCCGAATAACCGTCCATTTCACCAAACAGAACTTCCAGGTCGGCAACGCGCATACCTTCTTCTTCCGTCATGTCCCCCTTGGCGTAAATGCGGTCACGCTCTTCCTTAACCTTCCAGAGTTCAGCGTGCCCCATGATCACGGTATCAATCACGGTGTTTTCTTCATAGGCAAACTGATCCTGATTCAGCTTGGCAATGCGCTCGTTGGGATCATAGCTGACATTACCGGCAGTAGGCTCCAGTTCGCCGCTGATAATTTTCATCAGGGTGGATTTACCGCAGCCGTTAGCACCGATCAGTCCGTAACGGTTACCATCGCCAAACTTAACGGAGATATCTTCAAACAGGGGTTTATCCCCGAATTGCATGGTCACGTTAGAAGTTGTCAGCATAACCTTGAGTTTCCTCCTTAGCGATCTGCCTGACTTATAGGTCATTTAGCAGTCAAACCGCCGATTATTACACAAACGCGCCTTTTTAGTTATCAGGGATGGTCTACACTCCAGAACGATCTCATTTGGCGCAAACCTTTAGGAGCGCCTCAAGCGGCAGTGCCCGGTTCTGAAAACCCGGGAGGCTGACCAAAACTCACTCACTGATCCTACGAATGATGAAACTCGCCAAGTACCTTATCCTACTGGTCATTATCTTAGCTGTCTCTGTTTGGTTTGGGGTAAAAGACTCATTCGCCCCTTTGGTGAGAAACGCTATTACCCACCCAATATTTACCATCGGCGATGCGAGCTACCAGAACTCCTTGTCGGAAGGTAAAAGCATCATCAAGTTTGGCCCCCTGTTTTGGGGGCTATATCCAGGTGGACTGGCCTTTAAAAGTACCAGAGAAGCCATAGCTTTTATGCAAAACAACCAAAATATGCTGGATAAATTCTCTTCCGGCTGGGCGGTTTATCAACTGTCCGGGGATTTTCAACGGGATACTTATCCATCGGGCCAGCGTCACTATTTAAAGCATTCGTTACTGGTCAGGCAACCAGTGATCCAACCATAGAGCTAATATCGGTCTATTTTAATTCTTTGTCTTAATGCCCTTTGGGCAGGGGAACTCTCTCCCCCTTAATCAGGTCTTAATCAGGAGCAAACGGGCTTATACAAGAAAGGTAAAAAAATGAAGTATTTAGAGAAAATTTTATTGATTCTGATTCTGCCAGTTCTGGCTCAGGCTCAAGAAATAGACCAGGAAACGAATCAGGGAATGGTTAATTCAGCTGCCACGGCCTACGGTATGCCTCCCCTTTTAGGCTCGTATCCCAAAACGACTGAAGAGTTGGCTGTTGCTGCTGAATATGACCAAATGGCCGCAGCAGGGGCCATTGATGAATACCGCACTGTGGATCGGGCTTTTTCTGATGTCTACATAAAGCTTGGTTCCCCCTCTGGGGAGCGTTTTTCTACACTGATTGACGCTTATAAAATGTCAGCTTCCGAGAATAAACCTACTGCACAGGATGTACTGGATGCCGTGAAGGCTCTGGACTTCGGCAGATACTTCAATGCCGGCATTGAAGCTTCCAGAAACAGCGACGATGGTTTCCTGCTTTACAAAACCCCTTCCCTGATTAAAAAAGGTCTTAAATCACTTCTGCCCTCCCGTTCAAAGAGTTTCAGAAGACTCATTGAAAGCAGTCACGCCAGAACCCTCATATTCAATCATGACTTTGCCGACATACTGGGCATCGGTTCAAAGGCTCGTACCGTTCAGGTTCAGGATCTCATCAGCTTTACTATGCACAGTAAGGATTCACGACTTATAAAGAGAAATGCCGGCGATGCAGAGAGCATGAGCAAGGGGTTCAATGCTGTAGCGGATGAAGCTGACCTGAAGTTAAGCCCGGTAGACCCTGGCAAAGTCGTCAGCCATTACAGTGGCACAAGCCAGGCCGATGTCATCATTGCTGCCGTTACAGAACATGCTGCCAAGCATGAAGATGTCGTCTACCTGCTGGCATTCTACGGCTATGGACGACCGAAATACCAATATTTCACGGTCAGTATCTCCAAGGGCTTTATCAACATTACCTTTGCGGCTGATGATAACAGACCCATTCCCGTCGTCATTACCTCAATGCCCGCAAGCAGAGTTGATTACTCAACCCTGGCCACAGCCATTGACGACTTTATGAAAGGCAAGGATGAAGTTCCGGATCTGCTGGGTATCTGGAGAATTTCCAGCCATTGAGTTCACTTGATCAGATTCTGCCGTGAACGGATCCGAATGCGGCAGGAAGCTGGAATGACTCAGGAAGACATTGCCCAGGCAATAGGCACACGAAAAACCAGTATCTGCCGACTTGAAAGCGCCAGCAGCAAAACGCTACCCAGCCTGGGTATGCTGAAAAAATATGCTGAAGCCACCGGGCACAAGCTCAACATCACTTTTTCTCCTGCCTGAAAGCAATGGATGGAACCAATGATGGCATCACTCCACTGACAGAAAATCAGCGACAGAAAAAAAGCAAACAAGCTGGTTTGTTTTCAAATGTAAGGATGTCCTATTATTATTTGGACATTTTTTGTCGTATAACTGAGCCACCAGCGTGAAGTAGTCCCATGTCAGATTTACTGCAAGCAATAGAGTCAGAAACCGTTGATACGCTGAAAAAGCGTTATTTCACCTACTTTGGTGTCAGGTCAAAGCAAAACCGTAAAGCCTGTTTAGTATCAGCACTGGCAGAAGGGCTTTCTGATCACACTCTGCTGAAACCCTATATAGAGAGGCTTTCAGAGATGGAGACCGCCTTCATCAGAGAGTGCGCCTTTAACTACCATGGATGGATCGACAGAGAGAGATTCAAAACTAAATATGGCCATAGCAACTTTCCTGACAAACCCAATAAGAATGAATTTTATTACTCGCCCCAGTTAAACGACTCCGTAGATGTATTTTTTTACCCCAATGCTGAACGCTACGGTCCTCCGAAAATACCCGATGCACTGATATCGTCGCTGAAACAGCTAGTTGACCCACCTGAGCCAAATGTACTCCAAAGCTGCGACCTTCCCGCACCGTTGCCCGGGCTTTACAAGATATTTGAGCGCGAGAAGCTGGCGCTGAGTGAGCTGCATTCAGTGCTGATGCTGCTTCAGGACAAGCAACTGAAGGTCAGTGAAAAAACGGGTGTAGCCTCATTAGCCACAATAAAAAAAGTGGCGAATGATACCCATGAGTACTATGGGGACGTTTCGTGTAGCGAAGCGGCAGGTATGGAGTTTATCGTCTCTTATGGGTGGCTCCGGTTGCTTGGCAACAGCAAACTTAGCAAGCAATCAAAAACAACATTAGTCCCCGCCAGGAAAAGTGATAAAAGCGCTGCTGATACGATCAAAGAAATCTGGGAGCAGTGGGTCAGCAACCGCGTCCATGACGAGTTCCGCCGTATTAACAACGTCAAGGGACAAAATGGCAAGGGAAAGCGCTTTTTCACCCCTGTGGTTACTCGAAGGCAGGCCATTATTACTGCCTTGAAAGAGTGCAAAACCAATGCCTGGATCAATTTCAACGAATTTTCCAACTATCTATTTATTTCTGGCGCAGAGCTGATGGTGACAACGGCTCCGGACTACCTCTACCTCTTCAACCCTGAATATGGCGAGTTTTATAACGGTTCCTGGGAAGGTCTGGAGATGCGTTATCTGCGTTGTTTCCTGGTGGAATATGCTGCCACCCTGGGACTGATTGATGTTGTCATGATCCCGCCTGAAGGTAGCAGGGAGGACGATGATGGTTACGGTTATTATGATGGCATCAACGAAATGGACTGCCTCAGCCGTTACGATGGTTTGCGTTTTTTCCGGCTCACACCGCTGGGCGAATACGTGTTAGGGCTGACAGATAACTACCAGGAAAAAAAGGCTGCAACGCCTGAGACCACGCTCTCCATCCAACGTCAGGGACGTATTACGTTCAATAATGAGCCCACCCCATGGGAACAGCGTTTTATCTCGCTCTACGCAGACCAGAGCAAGGATAGAGTCTGGAAACTGTCCCGCCAAAGAATCATGGAAGCCCTGCAGGTCGGTGGTAACATCGATGAATTAAAAAGCTTTTTGCTGACCAGAGAGGATCAACCTTTCCTGCCGGAAGACTGCGAGAGCCTGTTAAAAGAGGCACAAGCCAATCGCGATGGTGTAAAAACCCAGGGTGAGGCGCTTATCATGACCTGCAAAAACCAGAAGATTGCCGAGTTGATTATGAACGACAAGGTACTGTCAAAGTGGTGCCAGCAATTAGGCACGCAGCAGATTGTTGTACCAAAGGGCAAAGAAAAGAAATTCAGGGACAGCCTTAACACCATGGGCATTGGTTGCTCCTGACGGTTTTCCCTGAAGTAACGCAACAAGGCACTCACAGCGGGTGCCTGCCAACTATTTGTGCCAACTATTTGTAGTGGTCATTGACTAACATTACTCTGTCGTTTATGAGGGCGTGAATTATGGAATTTACTGAAGAGTATGAAGATGTACTTCAGAATCTTGAATATCCGATTATGAACTTCTATCACAACTTCCCAGAACTCCAGGACTGGGAAGTTAAGCGGGCATTAGAGGCGACCATTGAGCACTATCGAGCGGAGTACGCTCAGAGGCCACCAAAAGACAAACACCTGTCAGATCAGGAGCAACAAATCACTGACGGCCTGATTATCATTTGTGAATGGCGTTTAGGACGGGTGGACATGGATGCTGTTGTCGAGGTTACCGAAAACTTCGTCTATCAAATCAACGAAGAGAGTTTCTTAAAAACGTCTGAGGAGCTTCAGAAGTGCCTGAAGCGAATTATTAAGTCGGTTGACCGGTGGCACAGTGTTGGCGGCAAGCAGGGGTATCTGAACTTTACCAAGCAGTTCTTTCCTCAGTTTGAATAGTACTGATGTCTGACGCCCCAAACAGTCCGGTCAGATTCAGGCCGCCCTGAAGAAAGCGGCCGGTGGTCTGAACATTAAAGACGGCAGTAAAAGGGAAACTTTCAATGTTTCAGCTACCCTAAGTAGTCGTAGCGATCATCTTAAACATACTGGCCAAAGTGATCACTCTGGTCAGCCTACAGCCAACTTGGAGATCCAGTGAATGGAAGTAGCAAAAAAATTTAAAGTTCAAGTTCAAAAAGATCACCTCTCAAAGGTAGCATCTGGCAGTCCAATAACAGGGTTATGTGAGCTGATATGGAATGCTTTTGATGCAGATGCCTCAAATGTCGATGTCCACTTTCATAAGGGAGAATTGGGTGTTGATCGCGTTATCATCTCAGACGACGGAGCAGGAATTTCCTATGATGAAGCCGAGAAACTATTCGTTGGGTTAGGTGGCTCCTGGAAATCTACAGGTCAAAAAACAACAAAAGGACGATTTCTTCACGGTCAAGAAGGGCAGGGACGGTTCAAAGCCTTTACTATAGGCTGCGTTGCTGACTGGAAGATTATTTATGAAGAAAACAACACCTTCTACGAGTACACTATTGAAGGTTCAGCCAACGCCATAGATGAATTCTCTTTAAGCCCTAAAAAAGTATCTGAACATAGAAAAACGGGTGTCACTGTAGAGATTACTGAAATAAACCAAAAATTCCACATACTTGATGATGACAAAGCAGTTGAGGCTCTTGCACCGGTATTTTCTTTATACTTAAGAGCCTATCATTCTGCCACTCTAAGGGTAAATGGCAATAAGCTTGAGGCAGAGAAATTAATAAAATTAACAAAATCTATAAACACCCAGCCCCTGTCAATTGACAACAAAAAGCATCCTGCCAGTATAGAAATAATTGAATGGAACAGAATAACCGATCGTGAAATTTGGTTTGCCGACTCAAATGGATTCCCACTTGAATCTTATGACAAACAAGTACGCGGGATTTCCGGCATAGGATTCAGTGCGTACATAAAATCAGATTATTTTAGGGAGCTTAACAATAAAGGCCTTCTCTCATTACATGACTTGGAGGACAGCATCAGGTCTTTCTGTGATAACGCAATCAATACTATTAAAGAGTATTTTTCACATCGCGCCTTAGAAGAAGCAAGCTCACAAATTCAAGAATGGAAAGAAGAAAAGGTCTACCCATATCAAGGAGACCCTACTACAGCAGTCGAAGATGCTGAAAGAAAAGTTTTTGATATCATCGCAGTCAATATTAACAAAAGCCTTCCTGGCTTCAAAGCTTCCAACAAAAAATGCAAAGAGCTTCAGTTAAGGATGCTAAGGCAGGCTATTGAAAAGAGTCCAGAAGATCTTCAGACTATTCTGAACGAGGTATTAAATCTTCCGAAAGGTGTACGTGAAAGCCTTGCAGAATTGCTCCAGGGGACAAGCCTTTCTTCAATCATCAATGCGTCAAAAGTCGTTTCAGACAGGATAAAATTCGTTGCAGGCCTGGAACAACTTGTTTTCAACCACAAGGATAATTTAAAGGAAAGAACACAACTTCACAGAATTTTAGCCAAAAACACTTGGATCTTTGGAAATGAATTCACTCTATCAGTTGACGATCAAACATTAACCGAAGTTTTAAAACAACATTCAGGTTACTTGGATAGTGATATTGTGATCAATGAGCCTGTCAGTAGAATTGACGGTCGAAAAGGTATCGTAGATTTGATGCTTTCTCGGCAACTCCCAACTAATAAGGCAGACGAGCTTGAACATCTTATTGTGGAACTCAAGGCCCCTAAAGTAAAGATTGGAAAAAAAGAGATTGACCAGATTGAAAGTTATGCTTTTGCTGTTGCAAAAGACGATAGATTTCGAAACATTAACACAAAATGGGACTTTTGGATCATTTCTAATGATTACGATGACTACGCAAAAATGAAACTAGAGAACGATAGCCTTAAAGATGGAGCTATTTATAAAACAAGCAAGAACTTAAATATAACCATTTGGCTAAAGACATGGTCTCAATTGATAGCTGAAAACAAGCATAGACTTGAGTTTATTCGTGAGAAATTGAATTATAACATTGACAGGCAGTCTGCTGTTAGACACCTTAAATCAACCTACTCAGAATATATCGAAGGAATAGTCTTGGAGGAAGGCAAATAAGAAGAGTGCAGGTGATAAAAGGCAACACCCTGCGGTATTGCCTTTTCAGCTACATGATATGCAGCCCACTCTTTACAGAGGACGGATGTCTTCCGCCTGAGGACCTTTCTGGCCCTGGGTCACCCGAAATTCAACCTGCTGGCCTTCAGCCAGGGTTTTAAAACCATCACCAACGATCTGACGGAAATGGGCAAACACATCAGGACCGTTTTCCTGAGCGATGAAACCAAAACCTTTCTCTTCGTTGAACCACTTAACTGTACCGGTAGTAGTAGACATAGTCATATCCTGAGTTTTGTAACATAAAATTGCCTTGTCGTGTTTTTCAACAAGAAAAGACGGTAAAGCTAGAAGTTTTGTTATTGTTTATGGAAGAACATGACGAGCTACTAAACTCAGAACATCAAATCTATACATAAAGAATCAAACACACTTATAACGTGGTGCCCATTTTACACGGCTTCGAGCTTTAGGCAAGGAGTATAAACCAATCATTAACGACGGCAACTACTGAATGGCTAAAACACTGATACTGATTGGACTGATTATTGTTGTCGTAGGCTTGGTGATGCACTTTGTTCCGGGCCTGCTGAGTTGGTTTGGCCATCTACCCGGCGATATCCGAATCGAAAAAGAACATACCCGAATCTATATCCCGATCACGTCAATGATTCTGGTCAGTCTGGTTCTGACACTGGTTGCCAACCTCTGGCGGTGAGATCCGCTTTAATCTTCCCTTCGAGGTCTTCTTTCTTAAACGACCACGGTAATCTCTCCGGGCGTTAGCGTGTTTGAACGAAATTACGGGCGCAATCCCGCTTCTTTAGAGGCGGGTCAAGCCCTTGCAAGGCGTTAGCCTTGCTTTAAAAGTTGGGTTTGACAAAAAGTTTTTTTAAGCCAGAATGTTGTAAACATTTAGAGGCTATTTAGAGGCTAGAGGCCACCCACAATGTGGATGGTGCATCCGAGAGGGCAAGCCCTCTCCTGCAAGTGGCAGTGAAACGTCAAAAAAGAAAAGAACGACATCTGAAGCCGAAGAGTCATTGAAACAAGGCGGCCAACCTGAGCACTGGTCCAGAAGCTTCCGCTCATGGCTGTTTAATGGAGGCCATGATGGCAAAACACTCTAAAAAGCGTCCTGGTATCCCAAGGATAGAATCCATCAAAGTTGAAAACTACCGTGCTCTGCGCAAAATCGAACTAAAGAACCTCACCCCCTTGACGGTACTGCTAGGCCCTAATGGCAGCGGCAAGTCCACCATTTTTGATGTGTTTAACTTTCTGTCGGAATGTTTTCAGTTTGGCCTGCGCCACGCCTGGGACCGTCGCGGCCGGGGCAAGGAGCTGAAAAGCCGTGGCACCTCCGGCCCCATCCTGTTTGAACTGAAATATCGGGAGAAGCTCGGTACCCCTATTATCACTTACCACCTAGCCATTGATGAGGGCAACAGAGGCCCGGAAGTAGTGGAAGAGTGGCTACAGTGGCGACGAGGCGCTAAGGGTAAGCCTTTCCGCTTTCTAGAGTTCAGCCGGGGCAAGGGTCGTGCTACCAGTGGCGAAACCCCCGATGAAGATGATAAGCGGCCAGAAACCAACCTGCGCTCCCCGGACCTGATTGCCGTCAACACTCTGGGGCAGCTTTCGGAACACCCGCGTATTGCCGCCCTGCGGGAGTTTATTACCGACTGGTACGTCTCCTATCTCTCCATTGACCAAACCCGCAATCAACCAGAAGCCGGCCCCCAGGAACGTTTAAGCAAAGGAGGAGAAAACCTGCCCAATGTGATCCAGTATCTGAAAGAGCAGCATCAGGAACGGCTGGAAGCGATTTTTGCCAACCTCCGCCAACGCATTCCCCGGCTGGAAAAGGTCGAAGCTGATCCGATGCCCGATGGCCGTCTTCTGTTGCAGATTAAAGATGCCCCCTTTGAGCAACCGGTGCTGTCGAAATTTGCTTCCGATGGCACTATGAAAATGCTGGCTTACTTAACGGTGCTACATGATCCGGAGCCGCCCCGCTTTATCGGTATTGAAGAACCAGAAAACTTTTTACACCCTCGATTGCTGCCAGAACTTGCAGAAGAATGCCGAAGTGCCGCACAAAATTCCCAGTTGCTGATTACCAGCCATTCACCGTTTCTGCTGAACGCCATGCGGGCCGAAGAGGTGCGCATTCTCTACCGGGATGAACAGGGCTTTACCCAGGCAGTGCGTGCCAGTGATATTCAGGGCGTAAAAGAGCTACTGAATGCGGGCGCTTCGTTGGGCTATTTATGGATGGAAGGTCACTTTGGTATTGGCGATCCACTGGTCAACTTTGGAGCCCCCAAACCCAAAGGCAAAGAAGGGAAGTAAACCATGCTGGAGAAACTCATTGTCTTTGTTGAAGAGGTCTCCATGGAGGCAGCCCTGGATAAGTTGCTACCAAAAATATTGGGTGATGTGGCGTTTCAGATCATTCAATTTCAGTGCAAGGATGACCTGCTGAAACAATTACCCAGTCGTTTAAGGGGCTATAGTAGCTGGCTGCCTGCAGAACACGCGATTATCGTATTGGTGGATCGTGACCGGGATGACTGCCGCCAACTGAAACAGCAGCTTGAGCAGATTGCTATTGAAGCCGGTCTGGTTACCAAAACTCAAGGTGCTGAGCGATTTCAGGTGGTTAACCGTGTGGTGATAGAAGAACTGGAGTCCTGGTTCTTTGGCGACTGGCCTGCCGTTCGCCAGGCTTATCCCAGGGTTCGGGAAAATATTCCCCGTCGAACCAAATATCGAAACCCGGATGAAATTACCGGTGGCACCTGGGAAGCCCTGGAACGTGAGATGAAAAAAGCGGGTTACTTTTCAACCGGCATCAATAAGCTCGAATGTGCCCGGAAGATTGGCCAGCACATGGACCCGGCGGTCAATAACTCCCCCAGTTTTAATGCCTTTGTCACTGCCATTAACACCGCATTAGCCTGGAATTAATGATGACCATAGATGGTAATGCCAGTTTGAATGACTGGGTGGTGCTGCACCCACTTCTGGTTTGATGGCAGAACCTTTTAATTCCTCTATGGCCTTCAAAGAGTTTTACATCATCGTTGTTGATGGCCATCCCTTGCTCCTCTTTATTTATCGCTTGTTTATTCGACAGTCAGCAGTCGGACAATCAGGCTGTATTGATAATCATCACCCGGGTAGGCATAAGGCAGTGCAGGAAATTTGGTCATAGGTATCCTAAGATCAGCAATGAAATAATTTGAAGTAGATAAAGGCAACTCAATAATGGGAACAACAAATAAGGCCCTGTACGAAAGTGATTATTGTCTCTGGATTGAGCAGCAGCTTGCACTGCTAAAAGAACGTCGCTTTGACCAGATTGATGCCCATTGGCTGGCTCATAATCTGAAGGCACTGGCCACGGAGGAAGAACACCAGTTACAACGACGTTTCCAGGCATTACTCAGTGACCTGCTGATCTGGCAGTACCATTACGACTTTCGATCTTATCCGCAGAAGTGCCGTGTCGAAACACAACGGGACCATATCCGTGACATGCTTGAATACATGCCTGGCTTGGTTCATCGCCAGCAGGCACTGTTTGATGCTGCATACAAAGACGCTGTTTACGAAGCTGCCATTGGATATGCAGTCCTCGACACTGACATGTCAAAAAAGGATTTCCCAGAGAATTGTCCATGGATCTTTGACCAGATTATGCAGGAGGACTGGCTTCCCTAAAGCTCGGTCATGGAGCTGGCCACTGGGTCAGGCAGGCTCCCGGTTTGTAGACTGTATTCTGATTTCTAAATAAACCTTTCAACGACTGGGAACCCAAGTCTTGCTATCCAAAAAACCATTGATTTTGACCCTGGTCATTACCTTTTCTGTGCACGGCTCTCATGGCCACGCTCAGGAAAATCATGCTCAGGAAAATCATGCTCAGGAAAATCATGCTCAGGAAAATCATGCTCAGGAAAATCATGCTCAGGAAAACCATGCTCAGGAAAGCAATGTGTCTTTGCTCTTCGCTCTGGCTGTCGGCAAGACGCTTATCCTTACCCCGAAGCCCTTTATCGAGGTTTTCTTAATGCCAGACACTCGCTATTGCTTTTCTCCTGACTCTGGCGTTGAGGCTAAGGCCTACAGTAGAGCCTCCTCTGATGAGGGTTCTGACAGTGAAGACAGCAGCACAGCTGATAAAAACGGTGACAACCATTCAGACGAGATGAAGAGGAAGCCAATCCCGACTCTGATGTTCAGTATGCAAATACGACACTTAATCCTTTTCGAGGATGCAATGAAATCAGTCAGTATTTTAGGACTAAGATACTGAAAAAGATTAAGCAGGAGCCCGGTTCAGACGATGAAACATCCACTGAGTCAAAGATAAACGAGACAGAAGCGGACTCTGCTAACCATCCGGAAATCACTTCACCTGCTTACAGCACCGGCTACACGACCCAACTGGAAAGGCACGAACAGATCCACCTCTTTGCCAACCAAGACAAATGCGAAGACGAAGCTAATGCCGAATCTGATGTTCAGTATGTAAATACGACACTTAATCCTTTTCGGGTACCTGAAATCAGTCAGTTTTGTGCGACTCTGGAACAAATTAAGCAGGAGCCTGTTTCAGACATTGAAATACTTTCTGAGTCAGAGGTAGACGTGACAGAACCGAGCTCTGTTAACCATCTGAAAAAACACAAACAGACCCACCTGCCTGCTGACCAGAGAATCAAAAAACTCAAGGTGCACCACTGTGACCATGAGGGCTGCAACTATAGCAGCAACCGGGCGAGCGATCTGAAAAGGCACAAACAGACCCACCTATCTGCTGACCAGAGGCCTAGTGGCTACCAGTGTGACCATGAGGGCTGTAACTACAGCACTGACCAGACGAGCCATTTGAAAAGGCACAAACAGAGCCATTTACCTACCGAACAGAGACCCAAGAAACCTAAAGTGCACCACTGTGACCATGAGGGCTGTAACCACAGCAGCAACCAGGCGAGCGGTCTGAAAAGGCACAAACAGAGCCATTTACCTACCGAACAGAGACCCAAGAAACCTAAAGTGCACCACTGTGACCATGAGGGCTGTAACCACAGCAGCAACCAGGCGAGCGGTCTGAAAAGGCACAAACAGACCCACCTGCCTGCCGATCAGAGACCCAAGAGAAAAGCGAATGACCAACTGCCATCCAACAAGAAAAGAAAGAAGGGTGATAAAAAGTGATCCACCTCCCAACCCGCCTGGAAGAAACCTGCGACTTTAGAAAACCGCCATCGACTACTTTATAAAAATAAAAAGGACATCCATATAAAATACAGACTACAAACCTGAAGCCTATCAGGCTCATCATTCCTTCATGTCAAATATAAGGGTGTCCTTTTTCCTATTTTCCTATTTTTCCTTTCCAAAAGAGAAAAGTGCACCTTTGTTATCTCGCAGACCATGGATTGCCTATCGATAAAATAGAACTCACAGCCAAAAGAAAAATGGCCTAAAATATGACCTGTTTTTAGAGTCAAATAAGAAGCATTTATTATGAGACGGGTATTAGCGGACTGTTCAGCCAGTATTTCAGAGTTCAAGAAAAACCCGACAGCACTGCTGGCTCAGTCAGATGGTTCACCCATAGCAATCCTCAACCACAATAAGCCAACGGCTTATCTGATCCCGGCAGAGACCTACGAGTGGCTAATGGATGCGCTGGATGACCATGAGCTGTCACAGTTGGTAGAGGAGCGACGGAAAGACAGGGCTCAGGCTGTGGAAGTAAATCTGGATGACTTATAAGCTCAAGTTTCTTCCGGCAGATCTAACTACATAAATGAACTCAGCCCATTGCCTGAAATCGACGTATCCGCCAGCACATCCACCTGCAAGGGAATGCTGGCGAAGTCATCCTAAATAAAGCCCAGATTCTGCACCGGTGAAAACTCCACCCAGTGCACCCGTATATTGAAGGGCAATCCTTCCAGGGCATCGTTCAACCCTTCCCTCTGCTCTGGTCGGAGCAGAAGAAAGCTTTGGAGATACTGGAGGATTGATGTATTCCCTCCCTGTCTCAAGCGACTTTGAGTGTTACCGAACGACCTAGTTTTTGTAGCATGTCCACCAATGCATCAATAGTGAACTTACTGGCCTTTCCTGTCATCACATCAGAAACTCTGGGTCTGCTCACGTTCAACAGCCGTGCAGCTTCTTCCTGCTTAAGCTGACGATTCTTGATGGTACTGGTAATTTCTGCCATTAACTGAATCTTCAGATCAGCTTTAATCTTCCCTTCTGCGTCTTCTTTCAGTTGTTTTGCTTCTTCAGGGGAAAAACCCAGATCAGAAAAAACGTTGCCACCTGTTGGTGTCGTATGACCGATGTTACTGATACTCATCCGTCCTTCCTCCTTTTGCTCTGTTCCGCAAGAACCTGCTTGTAACGGCGGGTTGCTATCTGCTTGTCGTGCTTACTGGTTTGCTGGGTTTTCTTTTGAAAACTGTGTAGCACGTATACAGCTTCCTCAAACTTGGCTACATACATCACACGAAAAGCATCACCTTCTTCCGAAATGATAATTTCTCTGACACCCGTTCCCACTGTCTTGAAATCCTTCCAGCGTTCAGGGTCAAGGTCACGCTGTACCCGGCTTAACTGATAACCCGCTTCTCGCTTGGCCATATCTGGGAATTCAAGCAGGTCTTCCAGGGAGCTACCCATCCAGAAAATCGGTTTTTCATTATCCAACAGCTTAGCACTCCGTATAAAATTTTGTACAATTTAGAATAAAATAGTTCCTCTGTGGAGAAAAATCATTAAAAAATAATCAAAACGTTCGCGGACTGTCCTCAGCACATATCGCCATTAAAGTGCAAACCAAACGCCCGTCCAAACAACTTGAAACCACTGATAACCAACTGTTTTTAAAGGGGAAATAAAAGTACGCACAGGGATTTTGAAAAGTGCAGATTTAAGAGAAGAGAAAGAGAAAAAGGCCCCAAAATGGTCAAAAATGGGCATTTTTAAGGTTTTTGCCAGTGCAGAAATTAAACGACCACAAAACAACAAAAGGCGAGATAGGCAGGACAAAAACCCACCCCCCAAAACGACAAAAAGCCCTATAAAAATAGGGCTTTCTGAAGATGGCGCGCTCGGTAGGATTCGAACCTACGACCGCCTGGTTCGTAGCCAGGTACTCTATCCAGCTGAGCTACGAGCGCACTTTCTATTGAAGAGCAACTCTTCAATTCTGGCGGTGGGTGGGGAGCCGGTGGCACAATTTTCTGATAACTTACCACCCTATCCACTATCTCAAAACCATCATGCTATATCATTTTCCTTGGCCGACAGGATCTTCTCTAGAATCAAATAAACTCGCGTACCCAGTTCGTTAGGCCAGCGAGATGCTGGGTCTTTATCCAGCTTTTTCGCGTGATCAATCGCCTGCTCTGTCAAAACCCAAAAATCATCAATATCGGGCGCTGAGGACTGATAGGAGGCAACGAACTCCTTGATCTTGCGTTTAAGAGCACTTTTTTTGTTGTAATAGAGTGCTTTCTGCTCCCCTTGCGGTAATTCGGAGACATCCAAATGGTGCAGAAGAAGCCAAAGATCAAATGCCGGATTACTTAATGCCAAGAGGTACTGCTTCTGATCACAGACTTTTGCAATTTCAGAAATGGCCTTCTCCTCCCAAGACTGTTGATCCCGGTCAATCACCAGACAAAGTTCGTCACGCTTACCAATACCGAATTCCTTCTTGTAGGTATTCATCTGTTGCAAGACGTATTTAGGAGCACTGAGATTAGCCTCCCGAGGGGGTAAAACCTTCAGTTTAAGACGCGAACCCAAGGCATCAGACTTATCCGCAACTCCCCGGAAATAGACCGGCTCAGTTGCTGCACCTTCGCAGGCGATGACAATTAAAGAGGGATCACGAACACCGCTAATGCGTGTAAAAGAGCGGGATTCTCTAGCCATTGCTTAACCCTTTAACCAGATTATTCAAGCCATCTTTAATCACAGGGACACCACCAAAACGCCCTATCAGGTAATCTTTTCGAATGTCTTTATCCGGTCTGGACTGGTACTCTTCCAGCGAGTACAAACTGGATACGCCTTCTGCATTTTTTTGCGCGAACCATATCTCATCCCGCCGTATAAGGTTCACATCCAGAAGGTTGGACTCATGAGTTGTGACAATTAGCTGGCTATGTTTTCCGGTAGTTAACGATAGAAAGTGGCTCAGAATCGCCATTGTTATTTCTGAGTGTAAACTTCTATCTATTTCATCGATTACATAAACCTTGTCTTGCGAAAAAAGCTCTAATAATCCGGGAGCAATATCCAAAATACGTTGGCTGCCATCGGACTCCTGATTGATATCAAAATCGACGGAGTCACCCTGGTGATTTTTATGAGATGTCATCAGTTTAAAAGTACTGATTTCACCTTCTTGATTTTTCAAAATCTGGTAACGGGTACTATCAGGCGTTGACACCAAAGAAGCCTCACCTGCTTCTATGGTTGACACAATATCCTGTTTAATGTGGTCAGGAACATCATAAACATCTTTCATCAAATCGACCTGTTTTAACGACAGATCATTGATACCTGTATCGAAGCTTCTAAGTATACTGGCCAGAAGGTTGCTAACGGTATCATCAGAATGAACCGCCATTTCCAGACCATGATACTTTGAATTAGGAAACACAATATTAAGCCTTTGATGAAACCAATCATTAACCTCCGTCAATGGCCTGATATAATCTAATGACTTGGTTACATTACGATCCTGGCATTCAAACAGAAACAGGCGATGCTCCGGAGTTGCTTTGGCAGTAAATGATAAAAACTGCTTATCTTCCTTACTCTCGAACTTAAGGGCAGGAAATGAAATCCGCTGTTCATTCGTTCGAACAAATACAGGGGACTCACCCTTTTTATCGATTTTGTACAGCCATTCCTCCTGAATGGATTTGCTATCTGCCATAAAACCATAGGCATAATTATTCTTGCCACATTTGATCTCAAACTCAAAGCGCGATGGCTGTTGAGAGCACGCCTTATCCAGCAGGAATGGGTCATAGTGTAGATTTTTTCCCTGTGGGCTGCCCTGGGTAATCATTAGCCGGGCAAAATGCATCGCCTTAATCAGATTGGATTTGCCTGACGCATTGGCCCCATAGATAACAGCGGCTTTGAGAGCACCGATATCTTTTGAGCTGCCAGGAGGGATAACATGACCAGGATGGGTGCGTACCCGGCTTGGAACCATGGATAGTTCCACCCTATCCCTGAAGGATCGATAGTTTTCAACAGAGAATCGCAAGAGCATAATAAGTTCTTTAGGTGATATTTTCTCCTAAGATTAGCACAATTATCATAAAAAAATAGTTTTTGAGCTTTATCAGGCTTATTTTCGCACAAAAACATACCAAACAAACCATCAGAAATTGGAACATCTCTCTGATACGTCCTGGTTAACAGCGAGGAGCTGTGTCGCATGCAAGCCACAAAACAGCTTGTGGAGCACAGAATCGATATAGGCTCCATAAAGTCTTTTGATTTGAGGAGCCTGCAGACTCCTCAAAAATTGGCACAGCTTCACCACTATTACCGATAGCCTTGCTTACCGGTAGTAAGCCTCAATAAGCATCTCACCAGCAAGTGCTCAAAAGAGCGAGTACCGTTTATAAAATCAGCTGAATATAACCCCAGCCAACTGATCCAGTCTTGCCTTAACAGCCTGCCAGTCAGGCATGACCTCCCCCATCAACCGGTAAAATCGTTCACTGTGATTATGCTCTGCAAGGTGACAGCATTCGTGAATGAGAACGTAATCAATACACTCTCTCGGAGCCTTCACCAACAGTGGATTTAATGTAATGGTTCCTTTGGCAGAACAGCTCCCCCACTGAGTTTGCATTGATTGTAAACGCAGTTTTGGTGGAGCCGAAATCCAAAGTAATTGAGGAAGTAGAATATGCAACCGTCGCTCAAAGACTTCCTCGGCACGCACCTTGTACCAACCAGCCAGTAGGGTTTTCACTTTATCCGGGGATTTTTCCCTGACGGTCACTTCCAGCCGACTGCGCAACATCTTGACCTGAGGTTTTTCCTCAGGAGAGACAAACACTTTCAAAAGGTGTTGTCTGCCAAGATATAAATGCGTTTCGCCACTGACATAGTTTCTTGGCATCACATATTGCGCCTGCTCACCGAACTGGCGAAGCTGCGAATAAATCCATCGAAGTCGCTTTTTTACCGCTGCCCTGACATCAGCATCAGTGGCAGATATGGGAGCACGAGCGACCACTCGACCGTCGGGGTGAACAGTAATCAGCACTTTCCCGGCATGACCGGAGCTGACTTCACGCTGAACCCGGATCTGTTCATCCCCATAAGTAACAAGCAGTTCAGCCGACACTGGATACACCTTTACGAGTCATCCGAACGATATATTCCACCATCAATTTCGCCTGATCCATTCCAGCCCCCACTTCTTTACATTTTTTGAATAACAATGGCAGCAAAGTCTTACGAATGCTGGCCTCAATATTTTGGGGATTAATCGAGTTTTCTGCCACAGAAGTATTGACCAGCGAATCCACCGTAAAGGCAAGATCAATCCAAACCTGAAGATCATCATTCTCTGCCGGGTCAATCACCTCAGGAAGCACTATTTTAAAAATCCCGAACAGAGCCTGAGCATGGCGATTTTCCTCAAACTGATCAGGTATTTCATCCAACTTTCTCTCTTCCAGGTCTTCATTAAATTCTTTAAACAGCAAATACTGTTTCAGCGGATGATCAAACAGTGCCTCTGCCTCACGAATGGCATCCTTCAACAACTTAGAGAAAGCTGCTTTAGCATAGGGATCATCATCCAAATCCTGTTCAATTTTTCGAGCAATCCGGGTTTTAATAATGTCGGTTTCATTACGGATTTTATCTTCGGACCACTCCTCCGGTTTCTGGCGTGCTCCCATTCTGGCCACTTCGTAAACACCGGCGGGTTCCCGCACTTCAACGCCAACCACATGCTTGTCCATCAGTTTTTTGATTTTCTCAGCATACTCGTCGTAATTGACAGATTCTCCAGCATCCTGCATGGCAAGCTTTCTAAGACTGCTGAACTGTTTTACCGTATCTTTGTAGTGATCCCGATCTGCTTCAGTGAAGCTTTTGTCTTCGAAAAATGTGGATGACTGCAAAGCCACTTTCAAACAACGGGTAAAAGCCGAAAGTGCTGAATAAAAATCTTCCCTGACTTTGAGATGTACATCCACCAGCTCCCCATTTCGCTCTTCCATTTTTGGTACGAGCACCTGACGCATGGCTTCGATATCAGCCTTATTCTTTACATCAGCAAAGATAGTTCTCAATTCATCGTAGAGTCTTGGAAGGCGCTTGTATTCGGTGCTCATCTGACTGTAAAGGCCTTCAAGGTCATCAACATCAAACCCTGCCTGAGTACGAGAGGCAAGGTCCTGATAGTCCTTCAGAGTGGTGTCCAGTTCGCCCAGAATCCCCCGGTAATCAATCAGCAAACCAAACTCTTTCAGCGGATGTAGGCGGTTTACCCGGGCAATAGCCTGGATAAGGTTGTGCTGCTTCAGAGGCTTATCGATGTAGAGTACAGTGTTTTTCGGTTCATCAAACCCGGTCAGCAACTTATCGACAACAATCAATAGCTTGAGCTTGTCGTCTTTATCAAAACGTTCAATCACCTCATTGGCATAATCGTCATCTTTCTGATTGCCGACATTATCTTGCCACCATTTTGTTACCTCAGGAATGTTCGACTCATCGACCTCTTTGTTACCTTCCCTTGAGTCCGGGGCTGAAATCACAACGGCAGATTCAAACTCTCCCAGCTCATCCAGAAATTTTTTATAGCGAATGGCATCGAGTTTACTACCACAGGCCAGCTGACCTTTAAGCCCTTCATCTATATTCTTTGAAAAGTGAAAGGCGATATCCAGGGCAATCAATCGCAATCGGTCTTCTGCCTGATACACCTCTTTTTTGCGTGCGTATTTTCGTTTGAGGTCCGCTTTTTGTTGAGTAGTGAGTCCATCCGTGACCCGCTCAAACCAGCGATCAATAGCACGCTCATTGACATCCAGATCGGGAATGCGCTCTTCATAAAGAAGCGGAGTAATGGTTCCATCCTCGACCGCACGTTGCATGGTGTAGGCATGGATAATAGGCCCGAATTTATTGGTTTTTTTGCTCTCTTTAAGAAGCGGTGTTCCCGTAAACGCAATAAAGGCCGCATTTGGCATAGCCTGTTTCATACGAATATGGTTTTCGCCACCATGACTCCGGTGGCCTTCATCCACCAGTACAATCAAGTCTGAACTTTCGTTTCGGCATTCTGGCAGTTTGGTGGCTGTGCGGAACTTATCGATCAGAGAGAAAAGTATCCGTTCTGTGCCATGGCTAATCTCTGCAGCCAACTGCCGTCCGGTGGTCATTTTGGCTTTACTTTTCCCTTTTTTACCCGAAAGCTCTCCGGTTGATGAAAAAGTGTTACTGAGCTGATTTTCCAGATCCTTTCTGTCAGTCACCAAGACTATCCGGCACATGGCCAGATCCTGCAGTAACACCAGTGCCCGAGAGAGGAAGACCATTGTCAACGATTTACCAGACCCTGTGGTATGCCAGGTAATCCCACCTTTCCGACTGCCATCAGGCCTTCGGGTTTTGATGCGCTCAAGCAAGCGCTTAATGCCAAACACCTGTTGATAACGGGCTACCAACTTGCCGGTTTTTTTATCAAACAGAATAAACAACCGGGTCATTTCCAGAAGTCGTTCAGGCGTTAACAAGCTGATAAGCAGGCGGTCCTGATCCGTAACAGCAAGCTCACCACCGGCAATCAGGCTGTCATACCACTCACGATCCTGTTTTGAGCGGTGTCCAAACAGCGGATCTTTTTGCTGATGGGTCAGCTTCTTGTTCTTTTGGGCAAACATCTCAGCTTCGGTGAACACTTCCTCTCGCCAGACTGACCAGAATTTAGCCGGTGTTCCCTGGGTGGCGTACTGACCTTCACTGCCATTGATAGAAAGCAGTAATTGACTGTAGGCAAACAGACGGGGTATCTCATCCTGTCTCTGATTACGAATGTTTTGAGAGATACCTTCCTCAATGATTGGCCCTCCGGAGGTTTTGCTGTCTGGCCTTTTTGCTTCAATGACCACCAGTGGCAGGCCATTCACAAAGCAGACAATATCGGGTCGTCTGTGATCGGACCTGTTGGTGCGTTGAACTGAGAACTCTTCTGTAAAACAGAAGCTGTTATTGGCAGGATTCACCCAGTCTATCAGCTGAATAGTCGGTGTGGCTTTTTTGCCATTTTCCATAAACTCGGTGACCGAAATACCCAGCAACATATGGTTGTAGAGTTTTTCATTAGCGACCGCCAGCCCTTCATTGAGTGCCGGAGTCGACATTTCTGCGACAATACCGTCGATGGTGCGTTCTGACAGAGGGTGCTCTTTTCCGGCAAAATTAAAGCGCCGTTTGCGCAGTTCTGAGCGCAGAATCTCTTTCAAAACCACCTCAGAGGTTCTATCGCCTCTGGCAGCCAGTGCCTGCTCTGGCGAAAGGAAAGTCCAGCCCAGGTTACACAACAGTGACAGGGCAGGAATTTTTGCGGAGCGCTCTTCCTGAAATTGGGGAAGAGGTTCTTGGGTGGTGTTCATCATGGCTTATCTACTCCCTGGCTCAAGGCCGATGGTTCTACTTTGAAACTCGTTTCTGTCGGTATTTATGAAAAATAAATGGCTCTGCTGCGGTGGGGGCAGAGCCATTTAAACCGGTTAGTCTGGTGTGTTTTCCTCAATGGTGACCCGGCGCTTGCCGGTGAGTAGCTGCTGCATCAGGGCTTTTTTCTCTTGTTTGAGAGCTTTAACCCTTTTCTTAAGAATCTGACATTCATCTTCTGCAGACTGGATGACCTCAGAAATTGCACTTTGCTCATCAAAGGAAGGTAAAGGTATTTTGATTTTACTGAACTCCTTCCAGCGCAGACTGCCTCTACGATCAACAGAAGCATTGGTTGAAGCTGCAAAGATTTGCCGGTAATGATCGGTTTTCAAAAGTTTGTATAGATAACCATCGTGAACCATCTCATTGGTTTTAAAGACTGTGTATATCGGGCTAACGACTCCAGAATCATACAAGTCCTGATATCCAATGGAACCTTCTTCAATATGGTTAGAAGGAAAACCGAAGCTGTTGCGTTCAACCACTTTGTACGTGCTGGTATCATCGCTATAGACCTTTTTCTTAAAGTATTTTAACGAATCAACAAAACCATCATATTTCGAGCAAGACAGCACTGGCAGCTCCAAACCGTCAGAGTTTTTCTTCACAATCTGTATGGCAACATCTTCAATACCTACGAAGCCCCAGTCATCAGGAACCAATCCATAACGTGTTTTATGGAACCCAGAGCTTTCCTGAAAACCAAGCAATCGCCTCTTCCCCGTCAACAACTGCTGCATCAGTGCTTTTTTCTGCTGTTGGCTGTTGGTGAGCAGTTGTTCTGTGGTGGTGATGGCTTTGTCCCATGTGCCAAGGATTTTGGCGATTTTGCGTTGCTCTGGCTGCGGAGCGATCGGAACGGGGATAGATTTGACAATAGTTCCGCTTAAATTATCTTGTCCGCCACCATTGCTTAGTTGCCTAATATTGCTGTACTGGCTTTGCAAATACTGAAAATAAAAATCCGAGTCATAGCCAAGTTTGAGAAGAATTGCTGCACAAGCTTGATTCGTTGCTGCTTCAACAGCAAGTTTTGCAACTTGCCCACGGGTTTTACCCTGCCCATACATCGCCATTAAGATTGTGCCAACCGGAAACATCTTAGCTGAAGAGTTATTCAGCCCCTCATCAGTGATTTTTTGCGATGAGTCGTATATCTCACAAAAGTTAACTTCACTCGTAGTGACCCATGGGATACTTCCACACCAGTATTCAGCTACGCCCCGGCTTGGAGTGCCTCCCGAAGTTACAATAGCAATATCTTCTAAAACTCCTTTCCTCCACCCCTCAGGCACCATAACCCAACTCCTTCAAATAACCTTCCATCTTCACTTCCAGCGCAGCCAGCTCATCTTTCAGTTGCAGCCGTTCAGCCCGAACAGCCTCCAGATCAACCTCCTCTTCTTCCTCAAAAGTATCCACATAGCGGGGAATGTTCAGGTTAAAATCGTTCTCTTTGATCTCCTCAAAACTGGCCACATAAGAGTATTTATCCACATCCGCCTGAGCCCGGTAGGTTTTGATAATCTTCTTCAGATTATCTTTGGTCAGCAGGTTCTGATTTTTACCTGACTTGAATTCGCGGCTGGCATCAATAAACAACACATTGTTGTCATTGCGCTGTTTTTTGAAGATCAGAATTGCAGCAGGAATACCTGTGCCATAGAACAGCTTTTCCGGTAGACCGATGACCGCATCCAGAAGATTTTCTTCAATCAGCTTCTGACGAATTTTGCCTTCAGTGGAACCCCGGAATAAAACGCCGTGGGGTACGACGACAGCCATGCGACCCGTGCCTGGTTTCAGGGTCTCAATCATATGCAGAATAAAAGCATAATCACCTTTGGTCTTTGGCGGTATTCCACGACGAAAACGACTGAACTTATCGTCAGCTGCACCATCCTGACCCCACTTATCTAATGAGAACGGTGGATTGGCAACAACAATATCAAAGAGCTTTAAATCACCTTGTTTATCAAGCAGTTTGGGGTTACGAATGGTGTCACCCCATTCAATGCGGTGATTATCCTCTCCGTGCAGGAACATATTCATAATGGCCAGCGACCAGGTGGAGCCAATGGCTTCCTGCCCGAAGAGTGCGTACTTTTTGCTGCCTGTTTTGTTACGGATTTTCTGCCCCAACTTCATCAACAGTGAGGCAGAACCCGCAGCCGGGTCACACCCTTCATCACCTTCTTGCGGGTCCATCAATTCGGCCATCAGGTCAGATACTTCCGGGGGGGTATAAAATTCTCCTGCCTTCTGGCCACCACCGGCAGCAAAGTTTTTAATCAGATATTCATAGGCGTTGCCAATCACATCAAGGTTACCAACACGGGAAGGGCGAAGGTTCAGTGCGGGTTTGGCAAAATCTTCCAGCAGATGGCGAAGAATCTCATTTTTTTGCTTTTCTTCACCGAGCTTGTCGGTGTTAAAGGAGATATCCTGAAAGACACTTTTGGCAGAATCGCGCAGTTTGGTGCCATTGGCTTCTTCAATTTCATGCAGACAGCGATCGATGCGTTCACCATTACCCGGCTGGTGTCGGCGTTCCCACAGGCTGGAGAAGTTACCCATGAAACGATCTCTTATGGAGCCATCTTCTTTGCGAAGGATGACTTCTGGAATAATGAAGCGCTCGCTTTTCATCATTTCCGTAATCAGCTCAGGCTCGTCACCGTACTCTTTTTCATAGCCATCGTAGTGATCCTGCCAGACATCAGAGATGTATTTCAGAAACAGCATGGTAAGGATAAAGTCCTTATAGGTGTCGGCACTGACAGTACCGCGGAAGGTATCACAGGCGCCCCACAAGGCTTTATTGATTGCGTCCTGGTTTACTTGATCAGTCATTATTGTCTTCTCCCCGGATATCGTATTGAGTGTTTAAAATGTTATTGGCAATTTGGTTTAACTGCCGTTCCCGATTATCAATCATACGTTTGAGTACCTGTCGCTCCTGATGCGCCGCCTCAACCATAGCCATTACCTTCTTCTGTAATGCCATTGGGGGGACGCTGATTTCCATCGCCTCAAGCACACCACGGCGAACACTTGACTGAACGCTGCCTTCACGACCTTTTTGCAAGTATCTCTGGCAGGGTTGCTGATTGATCTGCCATGCCAGAAACTCAGGCAATAGCTGGTCAGTTTTTTTCACCCGCAGGTGAAAAAAGTGGGGCGAACAAACGGTTTGCTCTGGCGTATTGTGCAAACAGACTGCGATGTTGTTCTGCCCGCGCATGACAAACAAAATATCACCCTCTGTCAGCCAATCGGGTTTTTTGCGCCCCGTCAGCTCAGTGTGTGCAAGTGCTGGCCAGTTGATGCCACCAGTGTCTGGCAACAGATTACGAATCTGTATAACAGACACGTTTCCATAACCGACTTCCGGGATACTTCCCCGAAACGGATAACCTGGTTTTATTTGAACGAGTTGTATTAAATGAGACCTCATGTTTTCACCGCATCATAAACAATGATGCAAATATAGCTTGCTATTAGTACGATAGTCAATATAAATTAATGCATCATTACGAATGATGCTCAGCGAGATAAAGCATGAACGACAGAATTTCCCAACAGTGGGAGGTGCTTAAGAGGCTGGATGCCTACATAGGGTCTGCAAACACCAAAGCAGGTTTGATCTTGTCGGTGAGCACCGCTGCTGCGACTATTACGCTGGCGTCTTATACGTCGCTTTATGAAGATAATAGCAATGACTGGGTTTCCATTTTGAGATGGCTGGTGGGAAGTATGGTTATTCTATGTATGCTGCTCTCAATATGGCATTCGTTTCATACAATTTTCCCAAACACTACACCCGGCAGCACGAGATCACTGATTTCTTTTGTTCATATATCCAGTTATGAGGGCGGTGCTGAGGCTTACTTCAATGCAGTTGCTGATGAAAACGACAATGACCGGTTAAAGGATCTTTGCTATCAATCACACATTTTAGGAGTGATTACCACTGAAAAGTTCAAATCAATCAAGAAGTCAGTGAAAGCATTAAAAGCAGGTATATTAGCTGGGCTCTTGCTGCTAGCGATGACTGCTACCTCGCAACTGCACAGCCACTTTTCCATTGAAAACTCAAATAAAACTACTTCAGTTCAAACAGAGCATGGTAAAGAAGCATGAGTAAAATGAAGCTGAAAACAGCAACCCGTGAATTTTGTGATTTTGAAAATTTCAGCCAGGGGAAGCCAAAAATCTTTACAGGGCAGTCGGCCCCCAAAACGGAATCTGTTTCGACCGAAGGCCTGGCTGACGTTCCTGCGGAAGAGTACGTTTACCAGAATGCCCTAAGGCCTTATTTTGCAAAACAAGGTATTAATACACAAGCGATGGGAGCACACCCTGACTTTGCTCATCTTAAAGATACCGGGGACACAATACATCATCATATAGTGACTCTGTTTATCGATATAAAAGGCAGTACCCGGCTAAACCTTTTGCTGGATATTCAAAAAGCATTTCAGGTAAAGAACAGAGTATTACAAACAGCAATTGAAGTGGTTCGATCACTGGATGGCCATCCTCATCGTTTGATGGGCGACGCGCTGATGGCATTTTTTGGAGGGGATAGAATATCTAAAGAAGACGCAATAGCCAATGCAATTAATGCAGCCACTATGCTACGCACCATCATGAAAGAGTACGTATTCCCTGATCTTGATGGATATTTACCAGGCAAATCAGAAATGGCAGTGCGAATTGGATTTGATTTTGGTGATGATACAAAAGTACTGTGGGGTACTTATGGCTTTGGTGACGCCAGTGAAGTGACGGCACAGGGGCTGAATGTAGATTTTGCCTCAAAACTACAGAGTCATGCGGGAGCCAATAATGCCATGTTGGGACAAAGCTTATATGAGTTCGTGGATTTTCCGGAGCAGTATCTGCAGGTTAAAGAAACCAGTAAAGGTCCAAATACATTGCTAACTCCAAATATCTCATACGCCGATGGTCGCAAGATCAACTATGGGATGAGGCTGCTGAAGACTGATGAATATCAGCGCTTGCTCCCGCTTCCAACAGAAGATAAGGCAAACTTTTCAGGAATTACAAGAGTTACTTCGTACAGTGATATTCAATATTTTTGTGACGTGGAAGAGGAGGAAGTATGGCAACGTTATCCATCTGTCTCCCGTTTCTTGGATAAAGAATTAAGCTTACGATTTACTGTCAAAGTTGCTAACTGGGTGGTTGAGCGAAACGGTGGACTTGATGTCAAGTTTACCAAGCAGAATCATGGAATAGAGGCTGGAGAGCATATAGAGCCGGTTATTACCCAAAAACCCCTTAACTATTCATCGAGTAGTCGTAATGAACATCCTCCGTATCGCTCTGTTGAGAAGTATGAGGGAACCTTGTACCGGGGACTCCATACAATGAATGTGAAGGTCTTAAGCAGAAAGCACAATCGGTTACTATTTGAGGATTGGATTGGGGTTTACATTGTGTAGCTTTTAATGCGGAAAAGCTGATGAACCGGTGACTGTATTTCTGCTTTATGCTGCACGCATTATGGTGCAGCACTTCCCACTGCGATGAGCCTCTTCAATGGTTCTGTCACCATTTCCAGCAGTAATAATCACCATGATTCCGGCCTCCTTTAAGGTTAAGTATTTACCGAAACCCCTCTGTTTCTGATCTGGTATTTCGAATACATTGTCAAGCAACTTTTTTCTGTTTGAAATCATAAAATGCAACCAGCCACAATCAAACTCTTCCTCGTCAAAGGGAGCCCAACAGGCCTTCGCACCGCAGAGATCTCAAACTGGACCGGCAAGGCCATTGCTGGCCCCCGCAGTGATCTTGTTGACTTTCTGAGCCGCCCGGAACTTAAAAGTCCTGGTGTCTACCTACTTTCCGGCATTGATGCAGATTCAAACGAGCCTGTGATCTACATTGGTGAAGCAGAGGACGTATCCACTCGTCTTAAGCAGCACGCCAAAAATGAAAACAAGGACTACTGGGTTCATACCTCAGCCTTCGTCAGCAAAGACGACAACCTGACCAAAGCTCATATTCGTTACATTGAAGGAAAGCTGATTCAACAGGCTTACAACAGCAAGCGAGTGGTTGTGATGAACAGTGCATCCAGTGGTTCTTCACTGCCTGAAGCTGATCGAGCCGAGATGGATGTTTATATAGAGAGGATGCTGCAATTATTACCCGTACTGGGCATTCACCACTTGACATCCACCAGCCTTTCTCCTGAAAAACCTAAGCTTCTCAACCCCGACAAACCTGCTGCCGCTTCTAACCAGATACTCTTATGCAAAGTGAAAGGAAAGCTCACAGCAACAGGGAAGCGATCAGAAGGCGGGTTCACTATTTTCCAGGGGTCTCAAGCGGTAGAGCAAGCGGTTGAGTCCTGCCCAGAAAGAATAGTCAAGTTTAGATCAAAGCTCATTGAAAAGGGCATACTGGCCCTTGATGACGGCTGTTATATTTTTACTGAAGACTATGAATTCACCAGCCCCAGTGCAGCTGCCGTCATAATCAGAGGTCGAAGCACTAATGGTTTAACTGCCTGGAGAACAGATGATAATCGCACGTTGAAAGACTTGGAAAGGGAGCCTGCAAACAAGTCTCTCTAAATGCACCGGACTCGGCGCGGTACCTTGTATCTCACCATACTGAATAAATGCAAAAAGATTCACAACAGGCTGGCCCCGCTTGAAGACTACATTGAGGGGCTCTGTTGCACTTATTGCTTGAATCCAGCGGTTTGAAACTCTGCTTGATAAAACAACCTGACTTGATTGATTATGGTTAAGGAGGCTCTGCAATCAACCAATTCTTATAGGGAGCCTGACGAGGTAGCATATGAAAGGACTGTTAAAATTTGGCCTGTTCGGCTTTCTGTTTGTTTTATTTGTAACTGTGATTGCAGACCCACCAAGCTACTCGATGCTTTACCTGTACACTGCCACATTCATGCTGCTATTTCTTATTGTTGCTGCAGCAAAAGCCATCGTGTCTACCTTCAGGGCATTTTTTTCACAGATGGACAAGAAAATTGCACCTGATGAGATTGATCAAAAGCAAAGCAGTCAGCAAAATTATGATGCCAGAAATTATCATCGTAAGCATGGTTACGATAGACGTAGCTCAGACTCACCAGCTTCACAAAACACAGTAGACTCTGAGTTTGAAGAGATTAAAACGCCGTTTAACGATCACAAAGACGCCGGAAACTTTGGCGAGGCCAAAGTAAGAGCAGTGCTCTCGGAGTTAAAGGGAAAAGTGATCTATGGCTTTATTGGCAGCCAGAATATTTTTTATGCTGGTAAGAACTTTGAGATTGATTTTGTTATAAGTGTGCCTGGAGTTGGTTTTATTATGACAGAGGTGAAATATCACTCTGGCCAGATTTTTTGTGACAACACGCCGATGTGGAGGCAGATCAAAACCAACGGTTCAACCTACGATTATAAAAATGCTTCAAAGCAGGTCATTAGAACCCGTGGGTTATTCAAGAGATTGCTGACCGATCATGATATGAACAAATGGCCAATAAAAACGGTGGTAATCTACGCCCATAAAAATGCGGTGATCTATCCAGCAATGAGTCCGGACAACCCGCAAACCGACGTGGTTAAGCTAGAAAACCTGGAGTCGTGGATCAAAAGTCTGCCAAGAAACGATCTGATCAGCATGACCAGAGAAGAACATAAACAAGTAGAGGTACTTATAGAAAGGCATCACCGTGAATACGAAGCGGCATAGAGGGAAGATAAAAATGAAAAACAAGAAATTCCTGATTTTGATGAATGTAGCATTATTGATCCTTGGCGGGCCTATAGCACTTTTTCTGGGCAGCATTGCCAGTGTACTGCTCTATAAACTGGGCGACTCACCTACAGAGGGAGCTGATTTTTCAGGTAGTAACACTGGCTTTGACCATTCAGGCAGAGACAGTGGTTTTGACGATGACTCGTTCACTCATAACAGCTTAGATCCATCGTCGTCTTCTTTGTTTGAAGACGATAACGCCGTTGACTACTCATCCATGCATAGCTTTAATGATGACGTTTTTTCCAGCAGCCCTCCCATAAATCCTGCCACGGGTTTACCGATGATGGATGACAGCATTGGCGGCATTGATGTAGGCGGAAGCCCCTATGGTACAAATATGAATGACTCCTTGGGTTCCGATATGCATGACTCTTTTAGTTCATCATTTGATGACTCATTTGGTTCTTCATACGATGACAGTTTCAGTTCAGGAGGGGGAATAAACAATGACTGGTAATAATAAATTTACGAAAACCTGAATTGTGATTTGATGCCTAAAGCTCTCAAACCTCCACCTCGTACTCCACCAAATCCGGCGCAGCCCCCTTCACCTCTCCTCCCTGAATAAAAGCCTTCTGCCCTACTCCCACAAATTCACCTTTCACCGTCACGACTGAACCATCCCTGAGCTGGGCCTGACTGGTTCCATTGCCATTGAGTGCAGTGATAGTAGCTATTACCTTGCTTCCCTCCGGGATCAGTGACTTGAACTGCTGCCAGATGTTAGTGGTGGCCATGGCCTTCTCCACGATTTTGGATATGCGGTGCTTTTCTTATGATCAGACACCCTACACAGATTAGCCACACTGCTAATATTTTCAGATACAAACCTAAGCAGGAGGCTGTTACCAATGAAAGATAAAATAAACATCAACCTGGATCGTGTGAAGTCAATCATTGACTCTTTTGACGATGCTCAATTTAACACTACTGATGTGATCAGGCGTTATAGTGGAGGCTTCTTTTCTAACAAAGAAACACCAGCCTCTTTCTCCTTTAATGCTCAATTTGGAAAAATCTTAAAAAGTAACGAAGACCGCTTAGGCATTAATGAGATCGAGAGTAATAAGGCTGTCCCGGATGATAACGGGCATGAAACTTCCACTTCAGTGTGGGCCAAGCGCAGCCATTAGTCCTTCAGGCAAGGGTTTCATCAGCCAGCTCAGCGCAGTGGAAGTGTTGAGCTGTTTCTTTTTGACTTAATAATGCCTCTCGAGCTCAATTGACTGGATCACTTTACCTATCACAGTTCTCACATTGCTGGACAGACACAAAGCCCTCCAATTACCAGAAACATCCTGCACCTCAACCAACTGCCCCGGTTCAATCAGCCCGGGAGCTATATTCAAATCCGTCAGAGGTATCTCTAATGTGGTGATACTTTGATGCCCACCCTTAGCCAGTTCGTTCCTGCCTCTCTCTGTATTCACCTGCGTCTCCGTCAACCAGTCCTCCAGAATATCCGGTGCCGGTTTATCACCTGCAGTGCCTTTCCGTTTAACATTGACCGCCACACCCGCATGGGTACCAGAAACATACACGGCATTGTATTCCGGTTCCGGTCGCCAGCTGGCACTCAGGTTGATGACCATACTGGCGGGTACGATCTTATCCATCGTGGCACTACTCCAACTCCAGGGACTGGCCGGATAACGGGGTTTAATGTTCAGCTGATCCGCATCTCGGGAAGGAATGATCACAGCACCGGCAGTGCTGGCCAGTCGAGCGATGACGGTCATGGCGGTTTCACTCTGATAACTGAAGCTGCCGCCGGGGATAATCCAGTCGGGTGTGCTGAAGTCATCCAACTCCGGATAGATTGCCGAGAAGCCGGTGTTGGCCAGCTCTTCCGTGATCGCCTGTTTGGCATTGAGGTTGCTGCTGTTGGACTTGCTGCGCTTGGGTGCGTAGGGTGACGCCAGCAATTGTGTACGACTGGTTCCGTAGATGGTGTAGCGCTCTTGTCCGAATGCTTTTGAGCCGGTGTAGCGTTCGACAATAAAGACCCACTTCCAGCCGTTGATGTTGACTTCGATCTGCTTGGGGCCGCTCTGATCGGGTTCCACGAGTTTCAGGCTGCTGGCTCCCCAAAGCTCCCCGCTGAGGCTCCAGCTGAAGCTGTCAATGTCGAGGCTGATGTCCATGTTGCTCATCTCGATAGGTGTCCTGTCGGGCAAGGTCACCACGCTGATGGTGTTCATAAGCAGATAGGTCTCCCTGATCTCTGGCACTTCGGGTTCTGGTTTTTCTTCAATGCCATCAGACTCGCTATCAAACTGACTGTCGATGTCATCGTCTTTGGCTTTTCTGCCGGGTCCCCAGGGGATAATGACCGGCTCATCCTGGGTGCGGTTGCTGCTGAAGGCAGAGCGTTGTCGTGAGTCCCTGGGCTGGATGGTTCGGTTGGCAGAAGGTTCCCCCAGGTTGAAATACACAGCCGAGGTGGTTGCTGGTGAGTAGCGTCGGGCCTGAAAGCTGAAGTTCAGCAGCGTGGGTTCTGGTACCCGATAACCCCTGGCTATGACCTGATGAGCAGCACTGTACTCATCGCTGCGATTGAAACGTTCGATGTTCTGTCGGTCTTTATATGTCGCCTGTTGCCAGTGTTCAGCACTCTGCTGTTCTCTTGCCTGAATACTCTGATCCCGCAACTCATTGATGCTGGATTCTTTGGCAGGCGGTTGCTGCCAAAGACCTTGTTGCTGACTCTGGCGACCATTGGCTAACTGGTGACTGATCCTGACAGACTCTTCCAATTCGGGCACCTTGCCCCAGAACAGCCCGATCTGTGGCGCTTCCAGAAGGCTGGCCTGATGACTGCTTTGCTGAATACTGGCCTGAATCGTCATCGACTGCTGAAACGGACTACAGGCAGCGTGCTGGTAGGCGTTGCCTGTCTGCCATTGGCTCTGGCAGTTTCTTACGACAGTAGGCGTAGGAATAAAGGCATAGCTGGGCTGTGGGTAAAACTTAAAATGGGAGGCCGGTTGATAAATCTCCCTGATAAAGTTGAAGTCTTTTGTCTTGTTTGGAAAGTAAGCCACTTAACTCTCCGGTACGATCTCGGGTATTACCGGGCCATGGGCCAGAGGCCGGGTGTAAGGCTTGGCTTTGAACTGGGCGGTGCCGATGGCCTTCACACTGTCATCGAACCACCAGGTGGGTTCGGTGCTGTCTCCGGTACCGGCGACGGTGCAGTGGTAAACGTAGCCCTGGAAGTTGGCCGGACGGATGACATGGCCCACTTCATAGGTGGTGCTGGCCTGCCAAACCTGTCCATAGTCGTCCACAGCCATAACAAACACAGCGCCTTCATAGGGGCTGGTGTCCAGGGAGTAACTGCCGTTGCTGCTATCGCTGAGCACACTGTTCAGGACGGCATGTTGGGTTGCCTGGCTGCCATCGATTTCCAGTAGCGCCTGAGTAATGGCAAAGACCCGGCGAGCTACCGGCTGGTCGTCTTCCATAACGGTGCCCTGGATGCGAGTTGTTTTGCCATTGCCGGGGATGATGATGCCGCCACTGCTGCCTGAGGAAGAAGGTGGGCTGTCGGAGTCGCTCCAGACGACGGTGGCCTCATCGGTATTGGTCCACTGCAACTCTGAGCTGACCTTATTCCTGCTGGTGATGATTTTCAGCGGGTTGCTGCTGTCTTCAAAGTCAACATTCCAGACCGTGATATTGCTTGAGGATGACGTAGGCTGCGGGACGTTAGCGCCACTGTGCTGATTGGTTATTATTGCACTGCGAATCCATACGCCTGCGGCCTGCCCTTCGAACTGCTCTGTACCCCCCAGAATGAGTTTTGCCCCGTTTGAAAAAATCTGCGTTTGATTACTTATGTGCGTGTTTTTGGTCACGCCAATAGAGTCACCGTTTACCCAGACATTCAGGCTGCTGGACAGTCCTATTGACAGCTCGATGAGCTTTCCCGTTGGCAGCGGAGTTTGAGCAACATAATCAATTTTGAGAAATTCACCGCCCCAGGTGTAGTAGTGTTTAAACTCAATGATGCCCTGATTCAGAACGATATCTGTCCGACGTTGTATGGTGGTTTCATTTGGCCCACCGTAGATAGTAAGCAGTGGCATACTGTTTGATAGAACAGTGTCGTCCAGCTGCATCAGTGCATAAAAATGCAGCTGTCGACCGTAGATGGCTCCAGAGCTGTTGGAGAATCCCTCGTCTGCATTATTGAGGATGAAAGAAGATTTGAGCTTTCCCTCGCTGTTCTCTGTAGAAAACCATAGGCCCGCCATCAGTCAGCATCCCCCCGAATCTGCAGTGTGAACTGGTCACTGGTTTCGGTGCCCTGCCCGGCCAACACGGTTCGGCAGATCCAGACCGGTGCCAGACAGCCATCAGTATTAAACCGGATCGCATTGCCTACCGCCCAGCCGGTTCCCCAGCCCTGGGCCTTGAGGGTGAAGTAAGGGGTTCCGGTTTCTGGATTGATTGGCGCTGCATCGGCAGCCGTGTTAGCCGTATCAATAATCCCCAGCTTCTCTTCCACAATCTGAAAGGCGGTGCCGGACGTGAAAATAATCGCCCACTTGCCGAAGATGGCTCCCTTGTTGGCCACCACCAACGGGTAGTTGATGGTGTTGTACTGGGCCGTGGTGTTGTCGCCGATGCGCTCATCGGTCCAGTTGGGGTTGCCTGCGTTCCAGACTTTCTGACTGAAGAAATGGTGAACCCGGGCCTGCAGGTCACCGTAAACCACGGCACTGCTGACTTGGGTGTCGTTGGCCGGTAAGTCCCAGGGCACCGGGGCGATGATGGTCACCTCACCATTGATCTGCACGTCGCTGGCCACGCTCATATGTTCGACCCGATCTTTGATCGCAAACGGCGCTGTCAGACTGCTGCCTTCTATATTCTGGAGTAGCAGTGGGTCGGCAAAGGTGACCGTGCCTTTTTCACGGTCGGCGGTGTACTGGGCTGGATCGAGGGTTTTACCCTGGCTGTCTTCCACGGTGACCCCGGCCTGATGATCCCGGTTCAGGGTGATGACCTGCCCGGCGGTAAGCGTTGCAGCATCGGTCGTTTGAGTGTGACTGATGACCACAATATCCCCCGGGCGATAAATCGGTACCTGACCATCAGGGGGCAGCCGAACCGGATCCAGACCAATCAGTTCAGCATCCAGCGGCAGGCTGGTTTCCACGATGCAGTTGTAACGGACGCTTTGAGGGATCACAAAAATAGGATCGGTGCCGTCGGTAAAGGTCAGCTCACACCAGCCGGTGGTGGCATCCATGACGCCCTGAACCTCTGGCGTCTTGATCTCACCATTGAAGTCGGCTGTGGCGGTGATGATCTCGGCATTATCCACACGCACCGCAGTGAGTTGCAGACTACCGGGCCGGATGGGTGCGCCCGGTGTTCTGAAGGCTAATGCATCCACCTTAAAGCCTCCGGAGATAGTAGCAGCCGCTTGCACGGTTGCGGTCTTGACGGTTCCGGTGGGATAGACAGCCAGTGTCGCCAGGCCACCGGTGTAATCTATCGTGCCCACCGAGGCCCCGGCATTGGTCTGGCTGCTGACGTTTTTATAGAGCACGCCATCCCGGTCAAAGTAGAGTTCACCGTTCCATTCCAGAATCACACTGCCGGGCAGCAGGGGATCTTCAATCAGTGGCAGCAGGTCGATGGTCAGCTCCGGCGCACTCAGAGTATCGGTATTCGCCTTGTGGCTGAGGCTGTTGCCCTGAGCCTTGCTGGTCACTGTGTTCCCGGAGAAGACTTCTGTCTTGGTGGTGTAGGCATGGGTCAGCTCGTATCGGTAAGAAGTCTCTTTAAAGACGGTGTATTCAGGATACGGGTAGTTCTCTGTCGCCTGCAGGCTGAAGTCACCGGTCTGGTAGTCTACCGTTCCTGCAATACCACGCCAGCTGCCTCCACCGTCGTCACTGTAGCTTTTGAATCGCTGGTAGGTGGTCTGGTAAGTGGTGAAATCATTCGTCCTGTCGTTGGCATGTTGTGGCACATTGCTTTGACGTGATACCGCAAACTGAACCTGTACCGAACCGGGCAGTAGCGGAGCCCCCGGAATGGTGCCGGTCATTAGGCCGGAGCCATCGACTTGCACATCAACAATACCTCCGGCCACTTCCCCTTCTTCATACCGGATCTCGATCTCTGTGTCCTGGTCTGGCAAGGCATTCAATACAAAGCCCAGTTCTCCCGGAGCGTAGTGGGCACTGCCGGAGCCGTCACCGGTCAACAGGCCGTTGCCCTGGTCGGTAAGAGTTTTGGTTTGTCCGCTGGCCAGATAAGTGATGACGATACTGCCCGGCTTGATGCCCGGCTTGGCAGTGGTGTGCCGGAAGGAAAACTTATCCACAGCCACCGGGCCGGTTCGCAGGGCGATTTCATCATCGGCCTGGGTGATGTAACTGAACACCAGCTTGCTGTCAGGATCAGGCAGTCCATCGAGGGTGACCGCCACACTGCCGGTGCTGAAATCCATGGTGCCCGAGCCTGAACCGGCCAGCAGGCCATTGCCCTTATCGCTGATATCCTGCCACTTGCCCAGGGAGATATAACTGATCACCAGCGTCCCCGGCCTGGGCTTGGCCTTGGCAAAGTTGAAAGTGTAGTTAAAGCCCCGGTTCTGGGTGGTAATGCCCAGGGTGCCACTGATGGCGGCACCGGTAATACCAGTGGCAGGCTGGTACAGTGCCGTGGCCGAACTGGTAAAGTAACTGCTGTTGCGCCAGATGTTCAGCTCACCACTTTCATAGTCAATAGTCAGTTTGCTGTAGTTATTGACCCCGCTTTTGTGTACCAGCTGGCCGGTTTTGTCGTCTTCAAAGGTGCCGCCTTCTAACGATAGGGTCAGGGTACCCGGCAAGGCACCGGTTTGCAGAAAGGCCCTGCTCTGGTTGCCGGACAGATGCACAAAAGAAAGGCTGATATTACGTTGGCTGGAAGACGTGGCCACCATCCGTTTGGCGGTGTAGCCGCCGTACTGATCGACCACTGGGCTTTCGACCCGGGCACTGGGGACCAGCGGTGAATAAACACTGTTGACCTTGAGGGTCAGGTCGCCCTTTTTGATCGCCCCTTTTATGGGTTGGATGCCGTAGTAGCGAGAGGTGTCTGCAATCTGGGTCGACTGTACGGTGGTTTTCGCTTCACTGGCCCCTTCTGAACTCACCGACATTTCTGTGCCTGAGGGAGTCGCCGTACCGCCGGGAAAACGATCCACCAGGGCGACACTGATTTCCATATCCAGCCGCCGACGTTCAAAATCGACATAACTGCCTGCGCTGTAGGCATGGGTGAAGGTTTCGATACGGTGCTCTACTTTGGTGATGCGGACGTACTGCTCCTTTTTACTGTCGGTGTTATAGAGCCGATAGACTTCACCAATCTCCGGCAGAGCCTTTTCTGCTCGCTGAATACCGACAATGCTGCGCTGCCCCACCAGCTGATCCCCCAGCAGTTCAAAGCTGGCCGAAGTGCCGGGCACCACATAAGCCTCGATGCGATCCCGGGCAGCATTGCGCTCATCGGTCTGGCTGCCGGTATTGAACAAAAGCACACTGACATTGTCGTCATCTGGTGCGTCGGTGAGGATGATATGGCTGCCGAGATAGGCGTCGTTGTTATCGGTGCTGATGCCTATGTAGGCTTTACGCAGGGCGACATCACCGATGGTGCGATCAATCCTGGAGATGTCCTGGAACAGGTTATTGACATTGCCGTCGATCACGACCGTGCCGGTGGCACGACCACCGCCGTCTTGCTCATCAGTGAGTCGCTGGCTTTCGAAGAGTTTTACATCGTCGTTGTTGATGGCCATGGAGATTCCTTTTCTTTAAGACGAAAAAAAACCACCCTTAAGAGTGGCTTTTATGCTGGAGAAGGATTAAGTCAAAATTCAATTACCAGTACGGAGAACCTTCCAGGTCTACTCTGTTCATTCTCATACTCATGGACATACTCTGCGTGATAACTTCATTTTCAAGCAAAAATGCCATCACCTCTTCTGAATTTTTATTGGATAAAGATTCCAGAGAAAGTCCTTTATCTCTCATCCAATAAACAATTGATTCGTACCAATCCATATCATTGTTAGCCTTGCTTTCCCTCGACTTCCAGCCTGGATACAGCCTTGCCTCTACTAAAGCAGCGTTCCTTTCCTCCAGATCTCTTTCCTGCAACGATTTATCTGAAACGGGTGTTGCAGTGGACTCCAATTTACTTTTTTTAGACTCTGGAGCTTCTTGTGTACTTTCATCAGGCTTTCTTTTGCAGGCGTTTTCAACCTTTCGAGATTCCCAGGAAGCGTCATTTTCAGGCACTTCAGACTTCTCGGGTTCAGAAAATGTAACCGACTTTCCTGCTGTTTTCCCTATATCCATCAGCTGGCTTCCTTGACCTAATAGTCATATCAGTATAGTTGTCACAATGACCACTTTATGTGCCCTGTACTACCAATAATCGAAGAGTGAGTTGATAAAAATGATTGTCATCAGGATATGCAAAAGGTAGAACCTGCTTTGCTTCAATTGGGCTACCGTGAGTCCGGTCAAAAATGACAGTAAATTGACGCCCGTCAGGAAGTTTCAGAATCATTCTTTTATTGGCTAATTCACTGAGAGACTGCAGTTCAACTACGGTTGAACGATTGACCCAACCAGCATCCAAACCTCCTGATAACTCTATGGGTCTGCCCAATTTTTTTGATTGCTCCTGGATCAGCAAGCCACCGGTCAGGGTACGGTCCTGGCTTTGCGCCACCGGGTTCCAGTCAAACTCATTGATCCATAACAAATCATCGGGCAGTGTGATGCTATCCAGTGTCATCAGGTTGACCTCATCCCTGCATTTTTTAATGCTTCCAACAGTCGGCTTTCGTCACCGGGCTTTACGCCTACATCCACTTGACCACCTGGGTACTCGAGACGAATGACTTTCTCAGGCGTTCTGCTTTGTGCCGGAGGACGCTGACTTTGAATACGTGTTTTTTCCTGTTGAGCTTGCTGCTCCCTTTGCTTCTGGGCTTTCTCTTGCTCCTGAAGCTGGTACTGACGCTGCTTCTCGGCCAGGATCGATTGATTGAGCGAAAGTGCTTTCTCCAGGTTACTCACTGCTTGTGAATCACCTTCTTGCTTGGCGATGGCCAGCTCCAGTTCGAGACCTTTCTTCCGGGCTTCGTAGCGGCGTTGCTCGATATCACCTTGCTTACCCTGGAGACGATCCAGTTCATCCTGAAGGCTGTTCAGTGTGCCCTGGGTGCTGTCCGAGAGACGCTCCATGCTGGCGTTGGCTTGCTCGATGGACTGGTTTAAACGATCCAGGTCTTGCTGGTTGAGCAGATTAAGACTGTCAGCCAGATGCTCTCCCTCGCTGGCCATCTGTTGGGCTGTTGCTGAGCCGTCCTCATAGCCCTGCACCAGTTCTTCCAAGGCGATCTTCTGTTCATAGAATTCAGCTTTTACTGAAGCAGCATTCGTCGCTGTATCTTTCATCCAGCTGCCAAGACCGGTGACGTCCATTCCGACATTGGCCGTGGCCAGCTCCTGCACTTCCTCTTTGGTTTCAGCCAAAGCTGATTTCAGCTGTCCCAGTTCCCCGAGGCTGTCCGTGGTGTCGATCTGCGTGGCTCCCTGCATGGAGAGAAACATATCCTCTGCCTGGGCGCTCAGGCCATAAAGCTCGGAAGTGATGTTGTTGTAAAAGCCAACTAAACCGCCAAGCGAGCTGGCTGCACGTTCTGCCCCCTGGGCCTGTTTATCTCCGGCCTCATCCACAGCATTACCCAGTGACTGGGCAGCCTCTGCCGCAGACTGAGCACCCTCTTCCAGCTCAGTCAGTTTCTGTCGGCTGGCTGCTAATGCTTCGTTGTATTGCTCCTGCGTCAGGGTGCCCTCAGCGAAGGCCTGGGACAGTTGCACGGCCAGCTCTGCCAGCTCAGTGCGGGTTTCGGCAGCGTTGATTTGCTTCAGGGCATCGGCGGCATCGGTGAAAGCTTTCTTGGCGGTCTGAGCGGACTGGACGTAAACCGAGTTGAGTTTGGTGACGTCTTGTTTGACGGACTTTGTCGTTTTTTGGTTTTCGTTACGGATGGCTTGTTGGGTCGCTTGGCTGGATTGAACCATTGCTTCAGCCAGTGCCTGCCAGCTGTGGTTAATGTCCTGCACATCTTCTTTCACGGCTTCTTTAAAACCTGCCGACACGGCTTTAAACGACTCAGCAAAGGACTGGAGTTTCTGGGCCGGTTCTGTCGCACCCAAAGCGTTCAGCAGACTGCCCAGCCCTTGGGAAACGGATGAGATCACTTCGCTGAACACCAGACCAAAAGCTTTCACCGCCAGGGTAAAACCATTAAAGAACAGTTGGATTGAATTACCGGTCAGAGTAAAGGTGTTATTGAGACTGGCCAGAGTAGAAGCAATACGCTGACTGGCAGACTGAAGGCTGGCCACCACACCGTCAAACGTCAGCCCGGTAAAGTTGGCCTTGATGGCCTCACCCATCTGCACAAACGCATCGCTGATGGACTGTGCCAGTCGAGACAGACGACCATCTTCAGACATAATACTGATCTGGTCAGAAAGACTTTTAAGCTGATCCTTGGCGTAAGACAGTGCACCACTCTGGGCCACTTCATCCAGGAAGTTCTGCCAGCTGTCTTTCAGGTTGCTGACATAGCCAGACAACAGTGACATATTCTCAGCGGCAGCCCCGGCAGAGCTCTTGCCAATTTCCTCGATCAGCAGGGCAATGGTCTCCCGACCCAGTTTGCCAGCGGTGGACAGCTTCTGCAGTTCCTGAACATTTTTGCCGGTGGCTTTTTCCAGCAGCTCCCAAACCGGAACACCCCGCTCGACCAGTTGTAGGATCTCTTCGCCTTGTAATTTCTGCTTGGCCCAGGCCTGACCCAGTGCCAGTGAAATTCCATTCAGACGTTCCATGCCGCCACCCAGCTTGGAAGCCTGATCCACCATGGCCTGCATACTGCCATCCATGGGATCAAGACCGAACGCCTTCAGTCGTACAAACGCCTCTGCCACCTGCTCCAGTTGATAAGGGGTCTCACGGGTAAACTGCTTGATCCATTGAATGGCCCGCTCGCCTTCAGCCACCGAGCCCATTACGGCATTGAGCTGAATTCGCAACCGTTCAAACTGGTCACCCGTGCTCAGCAGTCCCTGAATCGCCCTTTTGACGGTATACAAACCGACACTGGTCGCCACCAGAGCACCCAGTCTTTGAGACAAACGCCCCATACTGCCTGATGCCCGATCGGCGTCTCGAGCCAACCGCCGGAAACCGGAACGTTTAAAGGTGCGGGCAGAGTTCTTGGCCTTTGCATCAACTTTCTGCAAAGCAGAAGCGGTCTCTTTCAGCTCCTTTTGCAGACGCTGCTGCTGGGCAGACAGGTTCTTATTGGAAAGTCCCGCCTGCTCCAAACTACCCCGCAGCTCAGATAACTTCTGACGCTGAGCGTGATAAGCCCGGCTGGCCGAGACTACGGATTTACGAGCTGATTCCAGAGAGCGCTGGAGGGATCGGGAAGGTTTCTCGGCCTGATTAAACTCTCTGGCCAATTTCTCTACCCTGATTTCTGCTTCCCGATAGGCTTTGCCTGCATCCCGAACGGCTGTCGTTTGTTTCTGAAAAGACGACAGTAGACGATCTTGATTTTGTAAATCAGTTAGCTTTTGTTTGAGGGTTTGGGCTTCTTTTCGGAGAGACTCGAGGGAAGAGGCTGACTGGAGGACAGTTTTGGATAGGGTGTCTTTAGCTTTGAGGACTAGCCGAAGGGCGGACTCTTTGATAGATGACATGGTTCCCTCCATGGAACAAGAGTTGAAGCGCGATAAAAGGGTTATGAAAAGAGGGTGGGAGTGGAGCTGACTGACTGGCTAGTGAGGTAGTTGTTACGCCTGAAAAGTTTCAGAAATATCCTGTCGCCCTATAACCCGGACAATCAGGACATAATCATCCTGAATTTGGTAATAAATAGAGTGAGCACCGTACACACTCATACGGTACCCCTTACGTATATGTTCCACTGCCGGGTAGTGCAGTGGAAAATTCGCTAATTCAGACAAACGGGCCTGCAAGCTGTTGTGGTAGTGAAGCGCCTGATCCAGACCAAAGGTGTCAATGCCAAACTCAAGGATGGTTTCGATATCCAAAGCGGCTTCATTAGATAGCTTATAACTCGCCATTTTTACGTTTCCGCTCCACGACCCGGGCTGCTATTTCTTTCGGAGTTAATTCGCTGATACCACTGTTTTCGCCTTTAATCAGAGCTTCACGAATGGCTTCGAGCTCACTTTTCCTGGATCGGGCCTGCCTGATCAGGTCATTAATCACGTCGCTTTTACTGCCGTACTCTTTACTGTCAACCTGAGCCTTGAGCCACTCATCATTAGGCTCGGTAAACGTAATACTTTGTCTGGGCATGAGACTCTCTCCTTGGTTCATATATGCACCATATTAGCACCAAAAGAGAAAAGTGCACCTCTGTTATTGCCATCTATAAATATCAGCGATTAACCCGCCAACTCCAACTGCATAAACGCACTCAGCCCACCCCCTGAAATCGACGTATCCGCCAGCACATCCACCTGCAAGGGAATGCTGGCGAAGTCATCCGAAATAAAGCCCAGATTCTGCACCGGTGAAAACTTCACCCGATGCACCCGGATATTGAAGGGCAATCCTTCCTGAGCATCGTTCAACCCTTCCATAAACAGGGTAAATTCCCGCCCGGATTCCACCAGTGCCTGCACCATGTTGGACTTCAATGGGGTGTAACTGACTTTGACCCCCTTGTTGTCAATGCTTCCCCCTTCAATCACCTGAATACCAGACTTCATCAGTTGGTAGTCGTCGCCTTGAATCAGGGCTGCGTCCTGGCTGTTTTTGACGGTAATGGTCTTTTTCAAATCGGGCAGTCGCTGAAAGGGAATCAGTTCTCCGGCTACACCATAGGTTGCCAACTCTTCATCGGTCACGGCTGTGGTTGAAGCTTCGGTGACACTGCCCCGTAAGGCCAGGGAGATATTGCTGGCGGTAAAGTCGTGGGCCACCAGGTTGGCGGTAATGCCCGACACCCGACTGATAACATTGCGATTGCCGCCACCGCCCAGGTGGTTTTTCAGCTCCTTCCGGTCTTCTTCAAAGCTGAAGTTGAACTCGCTGACATTGCCGATGGGCAATAGCGGTGCAGTCTTGTCATAAGGCTGAATATGGATACTGCCTGCGCCGATAAAGCTGCGGTCGATAGTGGACATAGGATTTTCCTTCCTTGAACGGGGTTTAAAAGACGGTTTCGAGGGTCAGGGTGATATCTGCGAACGACAATTGCCCTTGGCTGGGAGCAATATCGAACTGGGTTTCTGAGAAGGTCAGCTTGCGGTAGTATTCTGCCAAGGTTTTATCACTGCTCAGGGCTTTGCGAATCGTTCTGGAAAACTCCAGCAAGGCATAAGTCGTTTGGTCATTGGTGGGCACCACGGCACTGAGATTAAAAAGCCACTGATCTTTACGACGACTGCCCTGTTGTTGCAACTCACTGATTGATTCCAATTGCACCAGAATGGCTGGCGGCTTCAACTCTTGCTCAATGCCAGTGGCTGCGTAGCCCAGCAATACCTGGTCACAAACAGACTCCAGAACTTTCATCAGGGTACTGACCAGTTGCTGTTCCAGATTAGACACGGCTCCCTCCATGAATAATGAAATTCAGTTCCTGCTGCATTAAGGTGGCAAACCGCTCCAGTAAAATGGGCTGAAGCTTTTCCAGCACCTGAATGGCACTGTTCAGAATCGGTAAGGTCTGTTTTTCCAGAGGCAGGCCCATCCACATCATACGACCGGATTTTTTGGAACGCTGGTATTTATGCCGCCAGTTGGCTTTTCGCTTGAAGACCATGGAGTGGGTAGCGTTGACCGGTTGCATTAAGAAAGCACCTTGCCAGAAATGCTTACCAACTCTGACGCCTTGTTTCGTTTGTCTGGGTTTACCCAGATAATGAGCCGGTATCTCCCAGGCACCGATCCAGACCACCAGACTGTAGCCTTCACTGCCCCGCTCTCCCGATTGCAATAGATTCACCTTGACCCGGCCCAGCTCCTTCAGCTTTTTCTGGGTCATACCTTGCTCCCGCGCCAGTTCTCTCAGGGTTCGTCGCTCGGCAAAACGGGATAGCTTCCTTAGTGACCTTCTGATAGCGAGCTGGAGAGTTTCCGGAGTGTTCTGGAAGTAGCGAACCATTTCATCAATACTGTCATCCAGCTCAAGTTCCAGCTTCATGGAGTGACCACCCGTTCATCTGACCATCGCCTTTCAGTTTCCGGTCAATGGTCCACCGTTGTTCGCCTGAGATCACCTCGTCACCCCGGCTGACCTTTACATCCTGCGCCAATGCTAATGTGGTGATCTCTTGCAATACCTGTTCATAAGGACCGGTAGGCACGAGCTCACGGGTGATGATGCCAGTGACTTCCAGCGAACTGCCATCTGACTTTTTCAGAGTGAAAGTCTCTCCAAAAGTAGCCAGCACCTGCCGGTTCAGATCACTTAACTCATCTTGCATTTGATCACGGCTCGTGGCTTCAGGCAGATGGGCAGCGGGTTGGACTGGGTGTGGACCTGAACGCCTTTATCGAAGTCGAGAATCTTCTGCTTAGCGTACCGGGGCAGGCCGATGGTATTGACGGTTTCGATAAAATCCGCCGGAGCGAACCAGGTGCGGAAGATCCCTGTCCCTTCAGGGATGACATAAGCTTCATCCGGTTTGATGAAAGGAATATCGCCTACCTGACCCCGATACTCTTCCCAGTCGATATCACCGAACCGGAATCCGGTCTTGGGATCGTTACGCAGCAGGGCACTGTCCTGGTAACGGTGGTAAGCATCTTTGACGTAGTCGTGACCAACCAGACCGTCATAGAAGTCAGCGCCACAGAAACCTCGTAATCCGGTGTAGGGCTGAGCGCCCAGCGCCTGATCGACCTTCCTGCGAAGCGCCACACACCCCAACCGGACATCGGTTTCAGCCACACTGAATTTAAAGGTATGAGTTTGCTGGGTGACACCGAACTCCTGGAACAGGTCGTAAATGACACTGGTACCGTCGGCATCCAGAATCTGTCCCTTGATGGCTCCCAGTCGCAGGTGCTCCAGAGTCACTTCATGGTTAGCGTTCATGGACGCCAGTCGGTCATTGACCACCGTTTTCACGCCTTCCAAAGCACTCTCAGAACCAAAGGCCCGGACATTGCGCACCTCATCGGCAATGATGGTGGAGTCGTAGGGAATATGGGGAATCACAAAACTGCGTACCTTGCGCTTGCCACCTCTTGCTTGAGCAGCGGGTGCACCCCGCTCAGAAGTCGGCAGCAGGATCAGCTCGCCGTTCCGGGACTCCACAATGGCGGTGGTGGTATTAATGCCGCTTTCAGTAAACAGGCCCAGTTCACCGATGCGCCCTGGCTTATAGGGCATATCGTTCAGAGTTGCAGTCAGACTGGTAAGACTGAAAGCATCATTGTTAAAAATATCCAGCAGGTTCATCCCTGTTCTCCTTTCCTGAGAATGATATCCAGCGACGCCAGATCACTGACAGCCGTCGTCTTTTTTTCGTCGGTGATGCCTTTGGGCCAGACCAGTAGCGTCTCATCCACTTCGGCCAGCCGGGCGATGATCACCGCTTCGCCGCCGGTGGTATCGGTAGTGACATGACCCCAGAGCACTCCCGCCGCCATTTGCAGGCCAGTGTTTGCAGCAGGGTCTAATGGCCCATAAACACCTGTGGAGGTATTTTTGCCGAGGATCGTGCCTGGCAGCAGTGTCAGATCCGGAGCCAGTTCAACCCGTTCCCGGCTGATGCTGTTGTTTCCTTCGGACACGATAAATTCGCCAGTATGCACCGGCTCTGTCATCACAGGCATGGTTCAGTTCCTTTGATTAAGAAAGGGAAAGTTAAGAAATGAGGGACTGGATTCAGGCAGCCGATTGACCGTTACGCTTGCGGTAAACGGCCTGAGTATCCACCAGTGGCTGGATCTTTTTATTCTGCTGATCCGGTGTCAGCTGGTTATTGATGCTGTCATCATCTTGCAAAAGCAGATCGAACAGCTCGGTGCGTACCTGGGCTTCGGTCTTGCCGGACTGAATAAACGGGCTTGCCCGATCTTCACAGTGTGCCGCTGCGCACAGGGACTTGATGGTCTCGCATTCTGCCAGACGCGCTTTGACATCATCAATGCCCTGTTGCTGTCGGACAAAGGTTTCGGCCATTTCCGGATAACCGGCCTGATTACACAAGGTCATTACTGCCAAGGCATGAGCACCTTTATCCTCTTCTTCAGATTCAGAGTTTGCAGGCTGAGGCGGGTGCATAAAACTGGAAAGGTCAAAATGAGCTGCCATTTTCACTGGTGCTTCCACCCCATCAATCAGACCATGGTCTTTAGCTTCGGTGGCGGTGAACCAGGTCTCTTCGTTCATCAGTTTCAGCATGGCTTGCAGATCCAGCCCACACCGATTGGAGTAGGTTTGGGCAATCACCTCGGTGGTTTTGTCGAGCATATCGGCCATTTTGCGCAACTCACTGGCATCACCACCAACCCAACCGAAAGGATTATGGATCATCAGCAAAGCATTCTCAGCCATATGTACGGTGTCGCCTGCCATGGCAATCACACTGGCAATACTGGCCGCCAGCCCTTCAATCCGGACATGGATATTAGCCTTGTGGTAACGCAAGGCATTGTAAATGGCCACACCGTCAAACACTGAGCCACCTGGGCTGTTGATCCGAACCGTAATTTCATCCGCATCCAGATCTTTCAGGTTGCTGACCAGTTGCCGGGCAGAGAGTCCCGCCCAGTCGCCAATCACGTCATAAATCAGCAACTCCGCTGGTTGGCCGGACTGATTTTTTAAGGTGAACCAGGCCCGGTTCTTATTGAGCGGCTTTTTGTTCATCGTTTTCAGGTTCCTCTTCCATGCTGGGGTTGTTGGTTGCCTGAGCTCTGGCATCACTGTCGTATTGCAGCTCCAGCTCATCAGCCCGTTGATTGTCTGCTGCGATTTCATCGTCAATCTGTTCGCTGTCGTAGCCTTGTTCCGAGACCACTTCCGAGCGAGATTTGAAGCCGCTACGCACAGCCAGGTTCTGGGACTGCACATCCTGGACCGGATGGATATAAGCCCAGCCCTGGGGAATCCATTTCACCTTGCGATAGTGAGCGGGGTTTCGATGAAAGTCCGAGGCTGAAATCGCACCACTGAGGACGGCCAACTCCAGCCACCGTTTCCAGACCGGGCGACAAAGTTGGAACACCAGCAGGTTATGCTGGATCTGTTGAATACGACGACGGAATTCATTAAGTACCACCCGCAAAGCCCGGTCACTGACGCCTTTCATATCGCCGGACAGGATCTCATAGGGCAGACCAATACCCGCAGATACCGCCATCAGCTGTTGGCGAATAAAGTCCGAGTAGTTGCTGGCTGCACCTGGTGGTGTGTTAAAGGTGATCTCCTCACCGGGTGATAGCTCCTGCATAGTGCCCGGCTCCATCGCCACCATAGGGACACCCTGCAAGTCATAGATAATAGGCCGACCAGTTAGAGGATCGACCTTTTCCGTTTCCGGAGCCGGTTTGGTGATAAAGCCGGTGAACAGATTGGCGATTTCCTGTCTGAGCAGGGTGGCATCATCAAACTTGTCCAGGTGATACATTCGAAGTAGTACCTGGCTCAAAAAAGGCTGACCTCGCAGCTGACCGGGCCGCAGCGGTTCATAAAGATGCATCACCTGATTAGCTGGCACCCGTCGTAAGCCAGCAGTATCCAAAGTGGTGTAATCCGAAGGATGTTGCTTGTGCATCCAGTAGGCCACCCGCTGCCCGATGGCATTAAACTCAATGCCTGCACGAATCTTGTGACCTTTTTTCAGATCGTCGTGGTAATCCCAGGGGACAAACTCCGCTTCCAGCAATTGCAGCTGTAACGGCACACTCAAACCATCACCAGGCTTGCGGGGACGGAAGCGAACAAAGCACTCTCCGGCCTCCAGTACCGAACGCATGGCCAGAGCCTGCTGGCCGTAAAAATCGAGCTGGCCATCAGCATCGGATTCATCGGTCCAGCCCAGAAACAGGGCCTGAAGTTCTTTACGAAACACATCATCACGGGCTTCTGACTTCGGCTTGATGCCGGTGCCGACAATATTGGCAACTAGCTTTTCCAGTCCGGAAGCGGCCCAAGGATCATTGCGAATCGCTGCACGGGAGCGGTTGATCAGGGTGCCAAGATTGCCAGTCAGTGAGTTATTGGGGCCTGAGGAAGGGGCTGACCAACTCTGGCTTCTCCGCCCCTGACCAGCCGATGTATACGCCAGGTTCTTCAGCTCTGGCAGCAGCCAGCCTGCAATACGGTGTCGAAGCTTCATTCAAATGCCTTTGCTGGAATAGATACCGTACTGCCGGGGTCGCTTCTGCTGCTTGATCAGCTCTCGCTCGATGGCTTGCAGTCGCTTTTCCATTTCAGAGAAACTGGCGTACTCCACTTTGCGTCCTTCAAATTCCACAGTGCGGGTTTCTCTCAGTAACACAGCTCGTTTCAAAGCCTGGTATTCAGCTTCTGTAATCATGTGTTATCCATTCAAATAGCTGCTGCGAGAAAATCGTCGGGATCGGGTTTGAGTCAAAGCCTCGGGATCAGAGGCCTCTACCTTAATTTCTGGCTCCGGACGTTGAGCGGCCAACTGCTCCAGATCCAACCCACGGTGCTGCTGCAAAATACGCACTGCCGTCAGGGCATAAACCCGGCAATCCAGTGCTTCATTGCGCTTCTTGCGGGCATCCCACTCAAAATAAGCGACCCCATGCTTATACTTGCGAACTTTCTCTTCTGCCGTGGCCTGCTTGAAGTAATCTTCATCAAAACAATCCTTCACCGGCCAGTGGCAATAGCCAGTGCCGGGTTCAAGAATTCGGTAACGCTGATAGATCAGTTCTTTGGCCGTATCGGTACCCACCAGAGTCAGGTAGACGCCTTTCTTGTTTCGGGTTTTCGGGAAAGTGGCGATGGGTTTGCCAGACTGGGATGCACCCTTGATCGGGATCAGCCAGTCAGCACCTTGCTTGCGGGAGAAGGCATAGACCTCATCGGTAAAATGACCGCCTGAGTCCATACAAATCTGGGCAAGATTCATTAACACCATATCTTGTCGCCGGTAAGACGTTCTCAGTTTGTCTGCCAGAATCTTCCAGATTTCCGGTCGGCTCAGATCACCATAGAGCCGGACGTAATCAATAGACCAGCTCTCCTCACCAGCACCCCAACCCACTACTTCATACTCCACCCGGTCATCCTGAACATCGATACCACAGGTCAGCACTTCTACTGGCCAAGGTACTTCAGCAACATAGTGTTCACGACGCTGGTAAAGTAATTCGTAATCGACGGTTTCTCCGGCTTCCTGCCAGGTCTGGCCCAACACGGTATTGGTCCAGTCTTTTAACAGAACCGGATCGTCTTTGGCCGCCAGAAAATCCGCCACTGCATCTTTCCAGCTGTACCAGCCATTAGGGCTGTAAAGTGAATTCAGATGGTAGCCACGGATTTTGCCGTCAGTTTCCGTGTTCAGAGGCTCCCATCGCCCATTCTCCAGTAATCTCGGTTTATCATGTTCCTGCATCCGATGTTGACACTGGATGCATTCAAAACAGGCCGTCTCCGGGTCCTGGTTTTCAAATTTTATCTGCTGCCACTCAATGGGCTGCCTGTGCCCACAATTCACACAAGGCACATAGTATTGTCGCTGGTCGCTGGCCTGATAAGCCGTTTCAACTTTACTGGCTCCGGCAATATTCGGTGTGGAGACCATCAGGATTTTACGATTACGGGAAAACGTCGCCGTTCGTTTAATGGCCAGATTGATAGGACTGCCTTCCCCATCCACATCATCTTCATAAGCATCTATTTCATCCAGAAACAGAAACCGGGCAGGCATTGAGCGCAACCCTGTGGCGGAGTTGGCTCCGGTGATAATCAGTACCCCGTTAGGGAATTCCTTCACCATCTGAGTATTACCAGAATCCCGGGAACGAGGGTCTTTCACCCGCTCCCGCAGGATCGGCATCTCTTCAATCATCGGCGCTATGCGCTGCTTGGAGGTACGCTTGGCCATATCCAGGGTGGGCAGCACATACATCATGGGACCGGGCGTATGATGAATCACATAGCCCAGCCAATTATTGCCACACTCCGTCCCTCCGACCTGCGCACCTTTCATAAAAACGACACGCTCCACATCCGAAGAGGGGGACAGGCAATCCATAATTTCTTTGAGGTAAGGCGTCCGGGCGGTTCGCCAGCGTCCGGCTTCTTTGGCCGCCTTCATGGGCAGAATGCGGTATTCATCAGCCCATTCTGAAACCGTCAGTCGTGTATCGGGTTTCAGGCCAGCAAAGAAACCGTCTATATAAGGACTGGACATAAGAAAAGAGGACTCTATCCGTGGCTAAGTCACAACTCCAAAGATTGCTCTGGTTGCAGGGAAACCAGTGTTTCTACTGTAAGAGAGTGCTTCAACCCTGTGATGCCAGCATTGATCATGTCATACCTAAAAGCCTGGGAGGCCAGGATATCGTCGATAACAAGGTGGTCTGCTGCAAAACCATTAACCACGTATTTGCCGACATGCCACTGAAAGAAAAGTTGCGCTGCATTATTCAGTGGAAGGGGCAGATACCCTGCCCCAAAGCAACTCAAGCTAAGTAAGCGTCAGAGCGCCCCGTATACCAGCTTGCTATAAAGTCATGAGTACTCCAAATACTCAGTAAGCTAGAACCAACTACCCCACTGATATCTATGGTATTTGTATGGATCCTTTGGCAACCATTATTGCATTCTTTAGAATCTTCATTGCTTCCCGTAAACGCTCAATCGTCTGATTAAAATCAAGCAAACCACTAGAGTTTGTTATACGCCAATCTTCGCAGATGCATACAGTCATGTATTGGCCGTTCCCAAAGCGGGATGGTCGAGTGACTGTCAAACGGAAGGAATCATTTTTTGACACCGAAAGAATCTGCTTATGCCACTGACTTCTCAGCTGACGACGTTCCTCCTTATTGTTAACTGCTATTTTAAAACACAGCTTGTTTTGTTCTAGCTGGAGGTATTGCTCAGAATGCTCATCGCAAAAAGCGGACCACCAATAACCAAAGAAACCACCGGAAGGATTGGCAACATACCCCCAGTCTCCCGTACCCAGCTCTTCCTGCAATCGGATATAAAAACCGATCCACTGGTCGCCAGTCCATTGAGCTACGTCGATGTTAAGGAAGCCCTTAACTCGATTTTCAATACCCTGCAAATGACCACGGTAGTCCAGCAGAATCTGATTACTTCCCAGATAACTATTCAAAATAGTCAGAAAATCCTGTCGGAGAAAAGGGGTATAGCCATTGTCTTTGACCACTTTATAAGATCCCTGATCGCGGGTTTGCAGATAAATCAGTATTATATTGTTACTATCATAATGCCTATTAGCTATTTCATATTTATAGCGTTCAAGTTGGTTGGAGTGCTGTTTAGTCCCAACCTTGTCCTCAATAAGAACAGCATATTCACCGTTGATAATACAGAGGACATCGATATTACTGTCCTGTTTCCGGACTTGAACTGAATTGATGGTTTCAGGCAGAGTTTTCCCCTGCTTATGGAAAAGTGCATCTAAAAGGCTCAAACCACAGTTGTGCAGTTCTGCATTTTCATTTTTAAGCGCTGGGTCAGCCCAGCAGAGTAGCCAACAGATAAAGGCATCTTGGGAAAGCTCACTGGTAGCAAAACGGAAAATATTCGGAATAGTCATATTTTTTATCTCTAATGGTGCTGCATTTTTACCTGACATATGCCATCACAACTTTACCCCACAGACAACTAAATTAAGGTTCAGCTAAAGCATCCACTAAAAAAATAATTCTCAGTCAATGTTCGCCAATTTTTCCAGAGCCTGTTCAATTTCATTTTCTAATAACTGACGAACAGCCATTGAATCTTCTTCAGCAGCCAGAACATCGGCCAGACGATCCGGAATACCCAGCAAAGCATCCCTCAGCATTCTTCCCGCCCGGTAGGCATCTTCTCGAACTTTGCTGGCTTCAGTGAGCTTTCCGGCTTTTTCCTCATACTCCATTTTCGCCATCTTGGCCCTGAAAGCTTCTCGCATGGTGCGAGCCGTGACGAAATCCACCGCCTGCCTTGAATCGGTGGGAGCGACTGGCAGAGAGTCTGCCGAAACAGGTGGCTTTCTCAATACGGTTGAGGGCTCAGCCTGAGCCTGAATCGCCTTCAGAGCCTCATCCGGGTTGATCTTGCCCTTGTGCAGGCGAATCTTGCCGGACTTGACCAGCTTGGCCACATATTGACGGCTCCAGCCCTGGCGTTTGGCGAATTCCGATTGCGAGATGAGTGTCATAGCGGCCTGTATAACCTCCCCTGTCCCGCTGTGGCCGGATATGCCCTCCTGTGTCCGACAACTTATTGATTATTAATACTTTTTTTCTTGATAACCCTTGGTTATAGAGCCTTACTGTACATAACAAAAACAGACATCAAAAAGGAAACAAGCCATGAACAAGAAGACCGAACAAGCCTTTGAAGAAATCGCCCAAAAGACCCTGCTGATGGAAACCCTCAAAACCCGAAACACCTCGCGAGATTTCGAAGAGGTGGCCGTCTGGCAAGTCAAAAAAGCTTTGGAACAGGCTTATCAACTGGGCCTGAAACACGGCCAAAAACAATAACCCCCCAAAAGGAGAAGCACCATGAAAACAACAAAACTCACTGCCAGCCAGAAGGCTGTTCTCAAGCAAGCCGCTAAGACAGGAACCCTTCACACTTCCGAACTCACCCTGAAAGGAGGTGCCCGGAAGAAAGTACTGGACAGTCTGACCAGTAAGGGCTTTCTGATCCGGATGAAAAAGGCTGACACCTACGACATCAGTCCTCAGGGCAAGGCAGCCATCGGCCTTCCGATAGACGACCAACCTGCCCGGAAAGGCAAGATCCGCACCGGCACCAAACTCCACAAGGTGATTGAGCTACTGAGCCGACCCGAGGGCGCGGAGATCCACGAAATCATGCGCGAGACCGGCTGGCAGCAGCACACCGTTCGCGGCACCCTGGCCGGAGCCCTGAAAAAACGACTGGGGCTGACCATTGAATCGGAGAAGCCTGAAGGCAAGGATCGCATTTACCGGATCACCGCCGGGCTGGAAGCGCTCTTTGAGGGAGAGACTGCATGAGCAACCGCTCGCACATTGCAAGGCGGCTGGCAGATAGGGGACCTCAATCATGAGAGCCCCTATCCTGCTGGCCGTTGAACTCAGTAGTGGATCCTTCCTCTCCTGCCGCCTGCGCCATCCTGATCGTCACACTCTCCCAAGCCTCAAACGCTGGTACCGAACCTTGCCTGAAGCCATCTTCCTGATCCAGTTGGGAGACCTGCACTACCTGAAAGGAAAACAGGCTTCTGCATTACATCGAGACTGGGGAGAAAACTGGCCAGATCATCAGCCTCGTATCAGTCCCACCCTCAATCATCTGAAGGCATTGGCTCGCAGTTTGAAGATCAACACCCTGCTCTGTCACCAGAATCAACAATGGTTTGAATTGAGTCTTAAATCTGTCAACCAGGTTGACAATCCTGACCGCAAAGGTTGACAGTTTGGTTAACAAAATCCCTGACTGGTTGACACCGGGAAACCCCGTCATTACTGGGCTGAAGCCCAATTTGTCAACCTGAGTGTCAACCCCGATTTTCACTCTGTCGCTGGCGCTTTTCCGCGCTGATGCATACCCGCACTAGAAGACGCCTCCCAGGGACCCCGGGGCAGTCGTCAGAAGACGCCTTTCAAACGTTCTTTTTGATCTTGAGACGCTCCCTGCATTAAAAAAGAATCGCTCAGATCGGCTTAAATTAAGCCTCAGCTTTTCCATGTTCTTGTTACCTTTTCCAGCCCACGGCTGGCAATGTATCCACCGATGCCCAGCTGTATGATGCTGAACAGTTTCAGCTCCACCGCTTCGGTAAGATTCGGTGCTGACCAGCCCATCCATCGACACACGACCAAAGACGTAAAGACCAGCATTACCATGGGACGCCAGTTTCTTTGTAGCCAGCTTTCACCCTGAGCCTCGGCTTTAACGACAGAAGCCTTTTGCTCCAGTTCGTTCAGCTCACCGTTGAGCAGCATCCTGGTGAGCTCAACCTTGGCTTCTTTGGCTTTGTTCGCATCAGGAAAAAGCTTGTCGATAACCTTCCCGATCACCGGAATGGCAGCCACCAGACTCACCGTTTGCCTCCCAGCATTTCTTCCTGTCTCAGCCACTGGTGCACATCAAAGTTAGGACAGGTCTTCACCTTGCTGAAGTGATGATGACCATGAACGACAGCGTTTGGATAAATAGCTTGATGGCCAGCCACCAGAAGCTTCAGCATTCGTTTCTGTTGCGGAGTGAAGTTATCTTCCGGCTCGTTGTGCTCATTCAGGCCACCCACCAGACAGATACCCACACTCTCATGGTTGTGGTATTTGACATGAGCACCCCAGTTTTCAATGGGACGACCCTGCTTTACGGAACCGTCTCGCTCAATCACCCAGTGATAACCAATATCCAGAAAGGCCCGCTCCATGGTGTGCCAGCGTTTGATGTCTTCAAAAGTAACGTGTTGGTTAGCCCGGGTGTCCGAGCAATGAACGACGATGTAATTAGTTTCCTTACGCTTGCCCATGTTTCATCCCCTGAGTTTATGTTTTAAGAAAGTAAGCCAGCAGCCCAATAGCAGCGGTCAGCACAATCCAGCCGAAGCGTTCGATATAGCCCAGCATTACGCCCCGGCGACTGGCCTGGAACTCCAGCTTCCGGATGCGCTTCTCCTGCTCATCCAGGCGTTCATCCTGACGGGAAAGGTTGTTAGTCTGGTGAGTGATTCGTTCCTCGATCATGGACAGACGAGAAACGGCATCACTCAGTTTGTCGAGCTTTGAATCAATCTGATCCAGTCGCCTTGAGAGTTCGTCCATCACGGTCTTCCTTGACCTGGGCAAAGGTCAGATTGTTGGATTCAAGGTAGGCTTCCTTGCCTGTGTACTCCTCCCATCGACGCACGATCACGTCCACGTATTTGGGATCCAGCTCAGTGAGCCGGGCACTGCGGTGTGACTTCTCGCAGGCGATCAATGTGGAGCCGGAGCCGCCAAACAGATCCAACACGATGTCGTGTGTCTTGGAAGAGTTGCGAACAGCACGTTCTACCAGCTCCACGGGTTTCATGGTGGGATGCAGGTCGTTTCTGGCAGGCTTGCTGTAGAACCAGACATCGCCCTGATCCCGGGCACCACACCAGAAATGTTCGTTGCCTTCCTTCCAACCGTAGAGGATCGGTTCGTATTGTCGTTGGTAATCGGAACGACCCAATGTGAAGGTATTCTTGGCCCAGATGATAAACGTAGACCACTTGCCACCGGCTTCCCGAAAAGCGTTCTGGAGCGTGTCCAGTTCAGACGACGACATGCAGATATAAATCGCTCCCTTACAGACTCCAAGCAGGTTGGTCATGGCGGCCAGCAGGAAAGCGTGAAACTCAGAGCCGAGATTATCGTTCTTGATTCGGCGATCTTTTTTCGCTTTGGTGTTTTTCCCGGGGTTGGCGTAGTCGACGTTGTAAGGCGGATCGGTGAACACCATATCCGCCAGCTGGCCTGCCATCAGGGTTTCCACATCGGCCTGTTCGGTGGCACTGCCGCACAGCACCCGGTGATTTCCCAGAACCCAAAGATCACCCAGCTGGCTGACGGGATGCTCTTCCGGCTCAGGAATTTCATCATCGTCGGTCTGCCCTTCAGGCTCGTCCACCAGCAGCAGACCTTCCAGTTCTTCGTCGGAAAAGCCCATCAGGTCCAGATCGAAGTCCAGGGCATCAAGCTCTGCCAGTTCTTGCTTGAGCAGCTCTTCGTCCCAGCCCGAGTTGGCCGTGATCTGGTTGTCGGCAATGATCAGCGCCCGACGCTGGGTTTCGGACAGGTGTCCCAACACAATCACAGGGACAGTTTCCATGCCCAGCTGCTTCGCCGCCATAAGACGACCATGACCGGCTACGATCACATCGTCACTGCCCACCAGCACCGGATTAACAAACCCGAACTCCTCGATGGACCGGGCAATCTGGCTCACCTGCTCATCGGAGTGAGTCCGGGCATTGTTGGCGTAGGGCACCAGGGTGGCGACGGGGCGATGTTCGATGGCTTCGACAAGGATTCTGGACATGGTTCTTCCGTGATTTCCAGACGTAAAAAAACCTCAGACCGGGGAGGTGTGAGGTTCAGGTGCAGTTCGCTTCGAGCTTAGCGTTAATTCTTGTCAAATTTGGCGAAAGTGTCCAATACTCCCAATACGGACTTTAAGCGACATTGGCAGACAAGCACCGCTATAAACGCTCTACATTGGTCAAATTACCCTGATTTATTTTGCAAAATGTGGATGGAAATCCGATTTATGGCCTTACACCAGTGCCCATAGGCTGTTTTTCGATTCACGCCCAAGTCGTCCGCAATCAATCGCCAGGGCAGTCCTGAAGCACGTAGCCAGATCAGCCTTCGCTCCTCTTCGTCCACCCATCGCAACCATCGCATGCACTGCACCATTCGATCCACTTCGTCTTCCGAAGGATCGGGCAGCCTCAGGATTTTGTTTTCTCCCTGGTAGACCTCCCAGCGGTTGGGATTGATCTCCGGCCAGAAAGCGGAGTACCGGAGATTGATACCTGACGACACTCGTCGTGCCACCAGCCAGGCTTCCCGATAGCGATTGGCCAGTTCATCCTTGCACTCCATGACTTCAGCTCCTGTGGTTTTGTTATACAGGCGAGGCCGACCTCAAGGAGGCTCGCCTGTATATATTTATATATACGGTGTTGTTGAATTCTGAAAACTAGAAAATAGTGCTTAATAAACAATCAGTTATAGACTTCGGATACCAGAATTCGGAAAAACTGAGTTGAATTCTAAAAAGCCCGCATAACCATTTGAAATCCTTTTAAAAATAAGTTCTCAGCCAGATTTCAATTTTTTTGAATTCTGCGAATTCTGAAATCTGGCCGAATTCTGAAAGGCCATTTTCAGACGGTTTCTGACTTCTACAGGGTGTCCTGGTAAACCCACACATCCGGGTTTTCGACAGGCAGTAATGTACCGGTATTGGGACATTTGAAATCTGTTGGCCTGATGCTGCACAATGCCTCGCCATCCACGCCATAGGTCATGCCATCAACACATAAATACCCCAGTTTACTGCGCTTTGGAGCAGGCAAATTATACTCGTCATAATCCCGGAAAAACTTAATATAGCCCTTGGTGGCCAGCACCTGAATTCGATCATAGATGGTCGTTTTGCCACCCAGGCCCAGCTGGTTTTCAAACTGCTCAGAGAACTGGTTAACGGTGAACACCCTGCCTTTCAGAGCTTCCTGGTAAATCAGGTTGACGATCACTTCTCGCTTCCTGATGCGCTCTGCATCGTGCTTCTTGCCCAACTCTTCACCCGCCAGACGCATACTGCTGGGAGGTGCTTCCCGCCATTGTCCATCTCTTTTGATGATCCTCTGAGCTTTGGGTGAAGGACCGTTTCTCAGCTCGTAATAGAGCATCCGTTCGGGCTCCAGCTCTTCCGGCCTGAACAGCAACATCCCAGAGGTGTAGTAACCTCGAAGGCTGCCAGCCCCGGAAAGTGCCTGAAAAGGATCTTCCTCGAGCTGTCGTTTACTCATCTTTCGGGTGTGGTGAACGAGCACTATGCCTGCATCCGGGTTAACGATATCCCGCAGTTGCTCCACTCGCTCCTTGAGAAAAAACAGCATAGCGTTGTTATCATTTTCACTACTGCCATCCGGACCCGGATCAAACACATTCCTGATGGGATCAATAACAATGACATCAGGCCCTTCAGGGAAAGCCTGCTGAATCGCTCTGGCGATGATGGGCAGACCCACCGCATTAAGAATCAATTTTAACCGGGCAGTCATCACCAGATTTTCTCGAATCCGGCTAAGCTGGAAATCCTTGAGTGGTAATTGCTTCACCCGCTCACGCAGATAGTGGTATTGCACCTCGGCCTGTAGATAGAACACCTTCAGGGGACGACTGGGCCGCATATCCAGGAAGGTCAAACCTGCTGACATATGGGCGAGGAGGTTTAACAGGAAGTCACTCTTACCTACCTTGGGAGCACCGCCCAATACCAGCATGCCACCTGGGGTCAGTATTCTCGGAGACAGCAAATCCTCTGGCATGGGGGATTCATCATCCAGCAACTCACCAAAACGATAGACGGGCACCGACTCTTTAACTGTCTTACGTCGTGTAGTAATCATCCAATGACGAATATCGAATGCCTCAGCCACAGCATCTGCCGCGTCCCACTTCTCAGGTTGCTGCTCAGGTGGTTTTAAGATGATGACAGAGGCCGCACCAGCATCAGAAATAGCCTGTGCGGCTTGCTGAGCATAAAGTAGCCCAGCCTCATCATGATCAGGCCACACCAGTACTCGTTTGTTTTTAAGAGGAGACCAGTCCGTCTTATCCGTGGGAGCCTTGGCACCGTTCATAGCGGTGGTGGCGCAATAACCACTGTCAATCAACGCTTGGGCCGCTTTCTCGCCCTCCACCAGCAGTACTTCGTCAGCTACCTTGATACCCGGTTGGTTGTAGAGTGGTCTGGGGTTGGGAGCTTTGGTTTTGCGGGTCTTTACATCCCAGGGTCTGAACTCCTTTCCATCCGGTGTCTCATAACGGTAAACACAGGCGATCAAATTGCCTTCGGCATCGTGGTAGTCCCACTTGCCTGTGTGATGACCCAAGTCTTCATACTCTTCCTGATGATTAGTATGAGCTGGTGGACTGAACGACGGCATACCCAGCCAGTTCGCCATCAGCTGAATGATTTCGGGAAAGTCCCTTTGAGGATCCAGATTCTGGTGTGCGGAGGTCAGACTGATAATGTCACCGCCTTCACCGCTTTCAAAGTCATGCCAAAGCCCACTGCTCAACTCCACTTCCAGACTCTTGCCTTTCTTGCCCTGGACGTTGCCCAGTACAAACTTCTGGCCTCGCTTTTTGCCATTGGGAAATAGCCAGGCCAGATACTCTGGCATTCGTTCCTGAATACGACGCTTAACGTCTTCTGCATCCAGTTTCTGTGTCGTGCCCTGCTCTTGGGCATCGTTAAAATCAAGCCATTTGTTTTTCATTGTCACAGTCCCTGTAGGGAAAAGCCCACCCGAAGGTGGGCGTTAGGGCCTTAATCCCACTGGTTGTTGTAGCTTTCAGCTGGGTGAGGTGCTGACTCCGGAGGACTGTAGAGCTGCGATTGCAGCTGAGCCTGAGAATGGTCACCCTGCTGATTAGCGGGTGAACTCCCCTGAGGAGCAACCTGACCAAACATCAGCTGAGCATATTGCTTGTGCTCCGGTGTGATGGCCTGCTTGATGACATTTTTCGGTTCATCGTACTGATCCTTTTCAGTACTGACCTTGGCGACGAACTCAATGCCGTCCAGCTCTGACAAAGACTGCAACTGTCGGGCTTTATAAGCCGGTGGGCTGTTATCCTCGGCCTTGATATTACGGGCGGATTGCAGGACACCTCTGACAAAAGACCTGCCCATGTTTTCCCACTCCGGGCCTTTGGGGCTGTGCATCCCGATCAGAGACCAGATCTTACGCCTGGCGTACTGACCTTCCAGCACCGTGAACTCGGCATTAAGGTAGATGGCTCCGGTGTCGCCGCAAGTGGCGTAACCGCCGGTCCAGCCCATTTCCGGATTATCGTAGCCTCCGGGCTTGAGGGTCATACGCACTTTGACCAAGGTGCCTGGAGGAATGACATCGTAGCTGCCCTGGTCGGTAGCATCGTTAAAGTCGTTCCAGCGTGTCATGGCTCTTTGTTGGCTCATGGTTATTTCTCCGTTCCTTGAGGTTGGGTTTCAAACTGAACAGGCTGCCTTGATCCACTGTGGATCTTGGTAAACAGCTGTCCGAGGTGAGGCGGTTCGTATACATCCAGTCGGCCGCTGCGATCCTTGGCCGGGTAGCCATAGGGGTTTAGGGTTTGGCAAACAAAAGTACGACGCAGGTTGCCTTCTTCATCGGGCAGGCTGGCCAGGGTGATCACCTGGTCAACAATGCCGGGGAGCTCCAGGCCGGTTTTACTACCTTCGATCTGGGGCTGGTGGAGCTTGCGGTTAAAGTCGTCCACCCGCTCCTCGAGGATGGCGACAAAGACTACGTTCTTGCCCCGGGCATGTTGCAGGTGGGTCAGTGCCGCTATCATCTCCTGACCGTGGAGGCCATAAGCGCCGCGAGTATCCGGCTTACCGGTTTTCTCGGAGAACGCCTGGGGCTGGCCTTTGCACCACTGGAAGCAGAGTCGGCCCAACACTGTGATGGAGTCGATAAAGTAGGTGTCGTACTTCTCCAACGACTCAGGATCACCATACTTGCGACACACCGCTTCGTAGTGTGCTTTCGAGTACACCTGATCGTCCCGAAGCGCTGGGTTAGGTCCTGCCAGATAGACGGCAAAGTTTCGGAACTCCGGCCAGGTGGCTGGACGAAGGGTATCGCCCGGCCATTCCTGCACTGCCAGATCGCCTGCTTCCAGATCCACAAATAAAGTGGTGTCCGGGTTGAGGCTCAGCAGCTGGGTGGTTTTACCCACCCCACTGTTGCCCAGCAGCACGCACTTGATGCCCTTATGCTCCTGACCACGTTGCTTGGCATTGAGAATTGGGAGGCTCATTTCACACCCCCCACCAGCTGGTAAGTGCAACGACCTGGCTTCACCTGCAGAGCCGGTTCAAAAGCTCGGCGAACTTCCTGAGACCAGCGATCAAACTTCTCCTGAGGCACTGAGTAGTGAACATCCAGAAACTCAGAGGGGTCTTCGCCCTGTTCCTGAATCCTCTGGGCGATGGCCTTCAGTTTTTGCTGATCCCAGCTGACCTCTCTGGGCAAATCCACCAGCACTCCCACACCTTCATCTTCAAAGCTGATTTCACCAAATTCCTGCTGCAGTTGTGCCCGGACCTGGGAAGCTTTGAAGACGTACTTGTAGGCGATCACTGACTTCAGCCACTCTTTTTGCAGCTGGAGTTGAGCCAGAGCTTCGTCGGTATCCCTGACCAGCGTCGCCAACTCTTCACTTGAACGAGCGGCCAGTTCAGCAACGCCCATTCCCTTGATGTTTTCCAACTCACTGCTCATACTTCACCTCCCCGACAAGCGACTGGCTGAGATGTACCCATATGAGTGTGCGAAGCCTCGTGCGCTTCAATATCCGACAACCGGTAAATAACCCGATTGCCCAGCTTGATATAGCAAGGACCCAGCCCACGCATACGCCACTTCTCCAGGGTATAGGGGCTGATCCGCCAGCGGTCGGCCAGTTCTTTCTGGCTCAGGTGTTGCACTTCCATTTCATGCTCCTTCTTGTTTTTTCCAAAGGCAGGATCAATCATGGGACAGTCGGAGTAGACAAAGCGGAGATGGGGCGGAGACAGAGCGGAGACGGCGTATTTTTTGTTAAAAAATCACAAAAAAACCAGCATACAGCCGGTTTTTTCTCTGACAAGGGTCAGCAAGGTACACATGTGCGTACAGTGAAATTCTTCAAAACATAGGGCCAGTGCATTGGCCATTCAGCATGGTGCCATAGCAAGTTGGCACATACCCTTTAGGGATCACAGCGCCGTGGCACTCACCATTAATAACCGGGCCAGTGCACTCATCAGGCCGGTAAACTTTCTGGCCTGACTGTACTGGGTTTGACTGTACCGGGTTTGACTTTACAGCCGGTGCATCACTTGTTTCACCGTATTTTTTGAGCATGACATTGGTGTATACATAGTCCAGACACCAGTCCATGTGATTTTTTCTGTCATCGCCCGTCAGGTCAGCGCCTTTTACTTCACATAACTTTTTTGCAAACGCCATTGCTTCATCACTGCGCTCTTCAAAGCGACGCTCCTGTGCTTTTCGGATGGTCTCATCATAACCTGCCTGAATGCTGCCAAGAACGCCACCTACTGACGAACCTACTGACGAACACCCTACCAGCACTGATAATAAGGACAACAAGGTTATTTTGACGATTGGTTTTAACATGATGAAGACCTGAAAATAGCTGGTAACACAAATAAGGACACAAGATCTGCTTTGCCCCTTACTTTAACCACCAAAAAAACAAGCAAGAATAAGAAAAAACTCTTTTATTATTAATAAGATATAATATCGATAGATAAGTATTAACCCTTCCAGCCTATAGAATCTCTGACAGACCTGAACGAATCACTGAGCCAGCGGCTTGCTGGCTGCCTTTACTTGGGCGTATTTTTTCTTCTGAAGATCAAACTACTCTTTAGTAATCGCTTTTCTTCTGGGGCGAGGATCGGCCTTCAGGCTCCACAACCGATTTTCATACTGGATGTACTCTTGCCACTGATCATTGTCATTAAAACAGTTGCTTGGCCGGGTGTAGCCTATGCCTTCCTCTCTAAGCTGACTGGTACTGACTCCCCGGTTGCCCATTAGCCAGGCTTTATAAATCATGCTGGCTATCTCACAGCGTTGACCACCGCTAATATCCCAAGGCTCACGGTCATTGGCCTCAAACCGTCCTTGATTGCCATAACGTTCCCATCTGACTTCCAAGGGCTCAGCTTCTGGTTCAAAGTTTTCTCGCAGTACATCTTTCAACTTTTGAGCATGTATTTCACAAGTGCCTTCAGAAGACAGCAGCGACACAATCGGATACGGTCCTGGCAAAGGAAGCAGATGGTCAAACCGCTCGGATACCGTTAGAACAACACCGGGCGCTTTACCCTTCCAGCTTTCCAGGCTCTGATAAATGTTTTTAAAACTGCCTCGTCAGTAAAATCTGTGGGTCATTTCTGGTTCAGGCAGATGGCCCAGTGTGTGATATAAAGCAATTTCTGCACATTTGTAGGTCCTAAAACCGTACGATTTTCTCGTAGTGAGTTTTACCTTGGTGTTCAGACCTTCAACAATTCCGCTGGAAAATGCCTTTTTTGCCTTGAACCAATTCAGAATCAACGGCCTGTGTCGTCGAACAGTTTTGGCTACTTTCTTCATGGGTTCTATCTTTGACCTCATGACTCTTGTGCACCACCGATCCAGATACTTCCCTGCCCAGTGTGGTGATATGTAGTCCCAGAACACTTGAAACTCTTCCTTGAGCAGATAAGCCCTGACACTTTTGAGGTTATACTGGAGTACCCTATTTAACTTGATCTCCTCTTTCTCGGTCAGGTTCTCCTTCCGTTTGAGGAGACACCAACGAGTCTTCTTCAAAACAGGCTCATAACCATCTGCCTGAAGCTGTTTTTGTTCTGATGCCCTGACCTCATCGATAGCTTTGTTCAGCATGGAGACAATATGAAATCGATCCAGAATATGCAGCGCCTGACTGGCAAACTCAGTGATTGCTTTTACGTAGGGCTTCCACATGTCAGAGCAGACATACTTCAATCGCTCACTACGTTCGGGGCCAAAGAAAGAGAAAAAGCTACGAATCGTCGCTTCTGTACGGTCCTTACCAACCCACAACAGCCGGGTACAACCACGATCAATCTGGTAAACCACTGTCAGGTATTTGTGCCCAACCTGGTAAGACACTTCATCAACCCCAATAGCCTTGATATGGTCGAGTGAGCGATTTGCTTTGCCCCACTCAACCATGTACTCCACAGCATGAAATACTTTTTCCCACGAAGTATTGAAAGTACTGGCAACCTCCTTCCAGGAAAGTTTTCTGGCCCAGTTTGCCAGGAATTGCATGTAGACTTTGGTCAGTTCCTTTTTACCTTCAGCCCATGGAACTTGCTCAACCTTTACGCCGCATGTCTTACATTCCACTCGGCGCATTCTATAGAGCAAGAAAACTCTGATTCCCCAGAGGGGAACAAACTCGAAACGGCGTTCAGTAAGGTGATCATAGCCTGGTGCTGGTTTTTGGCAGCCAGAGCAGAGAGCCCGACTGTTCTTCCTTGGAACCACGGTGACATTGAACACATCTTCACCCTGATAATTGCCGAATTGGACATCCTGATAAACAAATGACTTGAGTTTATGCACTTTATTTAGGATAGTTTTTATTAGCATCAGCGGTCTCTTCTGTTTTTTTGTCTGCTAACAAAAAACTACCAGAAATCAGCCGCTGGTGCTTCTACCTTTAAGTTTGATCATTCTTACCCGCGGATACCTCTTAAGAACTGGTTTGCTAACCTCAGGGCGCTGATAGCGTTGCAAACTGGTTTGCAGAGTCAGCGGTTTCCAATCCTTCATGTGCCGACTATTTGTTTCCAACTTAGAGGTTACTCTGTAGCTTTATCCTCACAGGCTGGCTGGTTTTACCCACAGATATCCCTGAAGAGCCTTAAAACTAAACATACTGGTCAGGTGTCGGGCAAGCAGTATCTGGTAGGGCTGCCCATCGACCTGAATATTTCCCAAACACTCGAGCAGTTCAGGAATCACGGTGACCTGTTCGCCTGACAACTTAAGGTGGCTCTTGAGCACTTTGATTAGCCAGTCCCTGTCGTACTTGTATTGCCGTTGCTGCTCTTCCGTAACCTCAACGAAACCTTCGGAGACACAGTAGCAAGTGAAGACACCCGGCTCCCGCTCAGGATTTCTCTCAGCCACCTCCAGCCAGAGCTCTCCGTCGTCGGTATCAATGGGGATTACGGAAGCCAGACCTCCCGGAGTCAACGCTCCAGAGCTCACAATGTCAGTGGCTTCGTTGGGTCTGTCCTTTTCCAGACAAGCTTTCAGAACTGTTTCAGAATCGGTTTCATACAGACCGGCCAGGTAACGAAATGAGCGCTGTTTCTCGGGTAATTTCAGTCTGTCAGTCATGAGTCAGTCCCCACTCCTTGAGTTTGTTCCAGCTGAGATAACGTTCCCGTTCGGTCAAATCCTGCAAGTTGGAAGTGCAGGGATCTTTCAGAGTGATGGTGGTACTGTTGGCACGATTTTGCCCATCTCTTTTCCTGAACTTCACGGCAATAGAAGCTTCAACAACAGAGTACTGGTCACAATTCAGAAAGTGTTCAGTCTCATCCTCTTTCATTATCTGATAGACATCTTTCTCATGGGCTTTATAGGCAGGGGATTGAGCGGTGTAAACAGCGTCGCTTCGGGTTGACTTGAATTTCAGATAGGAGACAGAGACCTGTTTAATGCCTTCTTGCCGGTTGAATGGCAGGACTGGCTTCGACTTCAAGACATCCAGCGTAAGTTGTCTTCTCTTCAATTTTTCCGGAGCCTCTTCTACTCCCAGTGCCTTGCTGGTGAAAAGCTGAGCCAGCTGCTCGCGCTCCTGCTTCTTCCGAGTGACCACTTCCAGCTCGCACTTCTTCGGGTTCCAGAGGAAAGCATATTCCCTCGCTGGCCTGATCATAGTTTCCCGAAGTGCTTTCTTCTTTTTGGAAACTTCCTTAAGCAGGCTGGGAAGACCCTCCCAGTAAACCATAACTTGCTGCAAAGTTTCTATCTTGCCATCAATACTCGGACGCTCCCGTTCAAACAAGTCCACCAGTACTTCATCATCACCGCCAAAGTGCTGCGAGAGATACTCTTTTAATTCCTCTAGATCAGGGAGCTGACTCACAGTGGACAATACTTTGAAGCTGTCCCACTTGGCTGTGAGCCTGGCTTCATCAGCAAAGCGCTCACTTTCGGCCTGTTCAAAGATCGACTGTTCATGGAGAAGAACCCAGGCGGCTCGAGTGTGCGGATTATTCTGAGCGAGATACTCACTTTTATTCATGACCAGCCTGGCCAGGAACTCCTGACCCACTTCGTCCGCCATCTGGTCGATCCGTCGAAGCAGGTCTCTATACGCCTGTCGTTGTCTTTTATCCAAGGCACCGATAGCATCCATCAGATCGAAGGTGGTACTGAGTTCCGGTTCATAAGCAATCACTCTTTGTGCTTTCGTCACTCCGGTACGCTTTAACAGCTCACGACAATAATCATCTCGAACATGCTTCAAGGCTCGCTTTAAGTAGGGCATCCGGTCCTCCGGTTTTTATATTTTTTCTATGGCTACATCCCGGTCTTTTTATACTACTGTTTTTTTGTACAGCATCATATTGTACCCAATTGCATGGCCTGTCAATCCCTTGGAAAACACCGGATTAAGCCGGTTACCTCGGTATGGATTCCTGACGTTTTTACAGCAACACTTTTAAATAAATCCGCACCCCCCAGGGATGGGAGACCCACCATGAACAAACCCCCATCAAGCCACCAGCCACACCCCAATACCCTGGCTATCTGCCAGATCCTGGCTGCCGGTATTGAACGTCGGTATATAAAGCAGCAAGAACAGGAAAACACCGAAAGAGAGAAAGATAACTGGACTAATGCCGGAACCAGAGCCTGTATGTCTCATAGGGTTCAACGACAGGAGTCCAACAATGAAGAATGAATTATCCGATCAGTCAAGTCTGGCGGCCAAAGTGGCTGCCATTCAGAAGATGTCCACAAAAGCACTACTCGCACTCTGGCCAAAGCTTTATGGCACCGATGCGCCCAAGCTGAACAAACGACTGCTTAGGCAGAGATTAGCCTTCCGGGTTCAGGAGCTGGAACTGGGGAGCCTTTCCGAGAAGCACAAGAAACAATTACAGCGACTGCAAAAGCCATCGGCTAAAGACAAAGCTGTGCCCAAGGCCAGAGTCAACAAGCCACCCGCAGGCACCCGGATTGTTAAAGAATATGAAGGCGAGACCCATGAGGTAATTGTCACCAAGGAGGGCTTTGAGTATCGGGGCCAAATCTACCGGAGCCTTTCAGGCATCGCCAAACTGATTACTGGAAGTCACTGGTCGGGGCCGGTGTTCTTTGGACTAAAAGGAAGCAGCCATGAGCGGGGAAAAAGCCGTGGGCAAAAGTAACAGCAAGATTAAGGACATCATACGTTGCGCGATCTATACCCGTAAATCCTCAGAAGAAGGGTTGGAGCAGGAGTTCAATTCACTCCATGCCCAACGAGAAGCCGGTGAAGCTTATATCACTTCCCAGAAACAGGAAGGATGGGTTCTGGTGCCGGACGAATACGACGATGGCGGTTTTTCCGGTGGCAATATGGAACGGCCTGCACTTCAGCGACTGATGCAGGATGTGGAAGCAGGCAAGATTGATGTGGTGGTGGTTTACAAAGTGGATCGTCTTTCCAGGTCGCTGGCTGACTTTGCACGGCTGGTGGAGGTGTTTGATAAGCATCAGGTTTCATTTGTAGCCGTCACCCAGCAGTTCAACACCACCAGCAGCATGGGACGACTGACGCTTAATATTCTATTGTCATTTGCCCAGTTTGAGCGTGAAGTGACTGGCGAGCGAATCAGGGACAAGTTCCTGCTCTCCAAAAAGAAAGGCAAGTGGATGGGTGGGACGCCACCGCTGGGTTATGACGTGATGGATCGCAAGCTGATCCCTAATGAGGGAGAAGCAGTCATTATCCGGGAGATCTTCAAGACTTTTATTGAAACACGCTCACAGGTTGAAACCGCTGAACGGATTAATGAGATGGGCTTTCGAACCAAGCGGCTGCCACGCAAAGGTGGCCAAGTGGCCGGAAGCAAGAAGTTCACCCGGACCGCGATCTACAAACTGCTGAAGAGCCGACTCTATATTGGTGAGATTGGCCACAAGGGTGAATGGTACCCGGGTGAGCATAAAGCCCTTATCAAACCCGAGGTCTGGGCGAAGGTAGAGACCATTCTCCAGAGCAACAGCTCGGGCCGCCAAACAGACAGCCGACACAGGCACAGTCCTTCGTTTCTGCGGGGTTTTCTGTTCGGGCCGGAGCAGGAAGCCCTGATACCCACAGCCACCCGCAGAAAGGGCAAACTGCACCGCTACTACGTCAGCAGTTTGGCCCGCAAGCACGGCCACAAACATTCGCCCCTGCCTAACCTGGCAGCCAGGGAGATTGAGTTTTTGGTGGTCGAGCATCTTCGGGATTTACTGAAGCAACCGGAGATTATTTTCACCACCCGGCAGATGCTGACGGATCAGGAAACGCTCAATGAAGATCAGGTCAGGGAAGCCCTGAATGATCTGTCGGACATCTGGAACCTGCTGTTTCCTCAAGAGCAACGCCGTTTAATGAAACTGCTGGTCAACCGCATAGATGTCCACCAGCAGGGCATCGAGATTCGCTTCCGTCAGGAAGGGATAGCCACCATCACCCATGAGCTAAAAGGAGAAGTGACATGGCCATAAAAGTAACTGGCAAGGCAACCCGCACCTATCTGAAAGACGAGAACTGCATTCTGGTGCACATTCCCATCAAGTTCATCAGCCGCAAGGGAAAGAGCCAGGTCACCACACCGGACGGTCGTCCGGCACTGGAAGAGGTCGATCCGGCTTTGAGAAATGCTCTGGTCAGGGCACATCGGTGGTTGAAGGCATTGGAAACAGGGAAAGAGCAGCATCTGAAAGTGCTGGCTAAACAGGAAGGAATCAACAGCGAAAGCTATGCTTCGAAAATCCTCCGGCTGACCACCCTGTCGCCAGAGATTCAGGAAGCCATTATTGATGGTCGCAGCCTGGGAGGTTTGGTGCTGGCTGATTTTATGAAGCCTTTTCCACTCTTGTGGTCAGAGCAGAAGAAGGCATTGGGGATACCAGAGGATTGATGTGCTCCCTCCTTTTTATCCCTCGATTTTTAATCAAAACGTTCGCCGACTGTCCTCGGCACATATCGCCATTAAAGTGCAAACCAAACGCCTGTCCAAACAACCTGAAACCACTCATAACCAACTGTTTTTAAAGAGGAAATAAAAGTACGCACAGGAATTTTGAAAAGTGCAGATTTAAGAGAAGAGAAAGAGAAAAAGGCCCCAAAATGGTCAAAAATGGGCATTTTTAAGGTTTTTGCCAGTGCAGAAATTAAACGACCAAAAAACAACAAAAGGCGAGATAGGCAAGACAAAAACCCACCCCCCAAAACGACAAAAAGCCCTATAAAAATAGGGCTTTCTGAAGATGGCGCGCTCGGTAGGATTCGAACCTACGACCGCCTGGTTCGTAGCCAGGTACTCTATCCAGCTGAGCTACGAGCGCGTTGTTCACTTTTCAATTCTGGCGGTGAGGGAGGGATTCGAACCCTCGATACGTTTCCGTATACACACTTTCCAGGCGTGCTCCTTCGGCCACTCGGACACCTCACCGTTGCTGCTGTTCGCGTCTGTTGCTGCGAACGGAGCCGTACTTTATAGCAGGACTGTCTGAAAGGCAAAGCCAAAATGCGCTTTTTTTCTACTTTAAGAGTAATTACCTAAACGGGCAAACGACCGATCCTGCACTAACGTCTTAAAATCCAGCGCCAGACCAATGCAGGATGAACAGCCGCTGACCAGCACATTTTCAATGCTTTATTCCTGAATGAACTGCTGATCAGACTCAATGGCTATATCGCTCCCCAGGTCAGCCGTTTCCAGGGTCTGCCTGGGCAGCTCTTTTTTAACGCGTACACCCAGATTCAAGAACTGATCTGCCTGGGATATCAGATTGCCCCGGCCATACTTCAAGGTTCCCATAGCGTCATCATAAGTGCTTCTGGCACTGGTCAGTTGCTGATCCAGCTTTTCCATCTTTTCAACAAAAATACGCAGTTTGTCGTACACCTGGCGAGCCTTGTCAGCCAGCTTTCGGGCATTGGCGTTTTGTCTTTCAATGGTCCAGAGGTTAGACACTGTTCTGAGTGTGGCCAGAAGTGTGGTGGGTGTCACCACCACAATGCGCTTCTCAAAAGCTTCATTGAATAATTGTTGGTCATGCTGGAAGGCCACCATAAAAGCCGGCTCAACAGGCATAAACATAAAGACGAAGTCCGGCGCTTTAACCTCTGGCAACGAAGGATAATCTTTTTCGTTAAGACTGCGGATGTGGTTCCGGATGCTCTGTATATGTCGTTTCAAGGCGGCTTCACGCTCAGCATCGGTTTCGCCATTGACGTAACTCAGGTAGTCCACCAGCGAGACTTTCGAGTCAATAATCAGGTGCTTTTGCTCGGGTAAATAAACGACAAAGTCAGGACGCTTGTTCTGGCCTTCCTCATCTTTGAAGTTGGCTTCCCGCTCATACTCCTGTCCCTTGATCAGGCCGCTGCTTTCTAAAATCTTTTCAACCTGTAACTCACCCCAGTTGCCCTGTAACTTCTTATCGCCCTTCAACGCTCTGGCAAGATTGCCTGCTTCATCGGTGATCTTCTGGTTGAGATTATGGAGAGTCTCCAGCTGCTGTTTTAGGGCCGCTCGACCTTCGTTGTCCGCTTTGCTGGCTTCTTCAACCTTGTTTCGAAACTCGCCCAGTTGTTCCTTAAAAGGTTTCAGCAGGTTTTCCAGACCCGCCTGGTGCTGCTGTGAAACCGATTGGCTCTTGGCTTCCAGAATCTCATTGGCGAGATTGCCAAATTCTTCTTTGAGTACCTGTTTATTGTCTTCTAGTTGTCGCAATGACTTTTCATTTTGTAGCTGCTGCTCTTCCAGCCTGACCTTCAATTCCCGAACCTGCTTTTCGGCAGTGAACCGGGCTTCCTGCTCATTCTGCTGTTTCCGCAGACCTTCTTTGAGCAGCTCTTCCCTTTCCTGGACTCTGCGTTTTTCATTATTCAGGAGGGTTTCCAGCTTTGCCAATCCGGCAGCCGCTCTTTGTCTGGCAAAGAGCCAGGATAATCCGGAGCAGATTAAAACCAATAGGACGACCACGGCCATTTCAGTTGCAGACATGCACGCACTCTCATCAGTACAAAATAAACAATTATTGATGAACATTACGGTATTTTGATCGAAATCAACAGTCTGATGGCTATCGTCTATCCCGCCATTTTCGTGTTCCAAAACTGCTTTCTGTCATACTTCGAACGACTGCGATGGGCTGAAAATATAACCTGTCATCCAGTAATAGGTAAAAGCTATAGACAGTATTTGAACGATCAATTATACCCACCGATCAAACAGGCATATTATTTCCATGTCGCCACCAAAAACGGCAGACAACAAAACCGAATGACTACCCACAAGAAGGAATGAGCCATGTCCCTCATTAACACTCAAATCAAGCCGTTCAAAGCAACTGCTTTCCATAATGGCGAGTTCGTTGACGTGACCGAAGAAAGCCTGAAAGGTAAATGGTCAGTTGTCTTCTTCTACCCAGCAGACTTCACCTTTGTTTGCCCGACTGAACTGGGTGATCTGGCTGACCACTACGAACAACTTCAGGCCATGGGTGTTGAAGTGTACTCCGTCTCTACCGACACTCACTTCACTCACAAAGCTTGGCACGACAGCTCTGATACTATCAATAAGATCAAATTCCCAATGATCGGTGACCCAACGGGCCAGATCACTCGCAACTTTGAAGTCATGATCGAAGAAGAAGGTCTGGCACTGCGTGGCTCTTTTGTCATCAACCCTGAAGGTGAGATCAAAGTGGTTGAAACCAACGATCTGGGCATTGGCCGTAACGCCGAAGACCTGGTTCGCAAAATTCAGGCAGCTCAGTTCATCGCAACCCATCCTGGCCTGGTATGCCCAGCTGCATGGCAACCAGGTGAAGAAACTCTGGAACCTTCCCTGGACCTGGTCGGCAAAATCTAAACGGCCTGCGCTCCCTGCTGACGGCAGGGAGCCTGAACCTAATTAAAAAGATCAAGCGAGTCAATCATGCTAGACGCAAACATCAAAAAACAATTGGAAGCTTACTTCCAGAACCTGAAAACACCTGTTGAGATCGTTGTGTCCCTTGATGACTCTGCGAAATCAGAAGAAATGGCCTCACTGGCCAAAGACCTTGAATCACTGTCCAGCCAGATCACCTTACGTGAAGGCGACAATGCCCTGGAAAGAAGACCATCCATGGCGATTCAAGGCCAGGACCAGCGCCCGGCCATCCGTTTTGCCGGTCTGCCCATGGGTCACGAATTTAACTCATTGGTACTGGCCATTCTCCAGAGCGGCGGTCATCCTGCCAAGCTGGAAGCGGGTTTGATCGAGCAGATTAAACAGCTGGAAGGCGAGTTTCATTTTGAAACCTATATCTCCCTGTCCTGCCAGAACTGCCCTGAGGTTGTTCAGGCTCTGAACCTGATGGCGGTCCTGAATCCTGGTATCAGCCACACCATGATCGATGGCGCCTTGTTTCAGGATGAAGTGGATGACAAACAAATCATGGCCGTCCCCGCCGTATTTGTTAACGGCCAGCCATTTGGTCATGGTCGTATGACTACCGCCGAAATCGTTGCCAAACTGGACGTCAACGCTGAAAAACGTACAGCAGACGCTATCAACCAAAAAGATCCTTATGACCTGTTAATTGTCGGTGCCGGTCCGGCGGGTGCGGCCGCCGCTGTTTATGCCGCCCGCAAAGGCATTCGTACTGGTCTGGTAGCCGATCGCTTTGGCGGTCAGGTAATGGATACCATGGCTATTGAAAACTTCATCTCCGTTAAGGAAACCGAAGGTCCAAAACTGGTGGCCAACCTGGAACAACACGTTCTGGACTACGACGTAGATGTCATGACCAACCAGCGCGCCAGCGCCCTGGTTGAAAATAACCGCAGTGCCGGAGAGTTGGTAGAAATCCAACTGGAAAGTGGCGCCAGCCTGAAAAGTAAAACCGTACTGATGGCCACCGGTGCCCGCTGGAGAGAAATGAATGTGCCCGGCGAGCAGGAATACCGCGGCAAAGGAGTTGCTTACTGCCCACACTGTGACGGACCTTTGTTTAAAGGCAAACGTGTTGCCGTCATTGGCGGTGGTAACTCAGGGGTTGAAGCCGCTATTGATTTGGCAGGCATTGTTTCCCAGGTTACGCTGATTGAGTTTGACAGTCAGTTAAGAGCAGACGAAGTACTCCAGCGTAAACTGCGCTCCCTGAAGAACGTCACCATTATTACCAGCGCACTGACCACAAAAGTACTGGGCGATGGTCATAAAGTGAATGGCCTGACCTACAAAGACCGCAATACAGACGACGAAATCAGTTTAGAACTGGAAGGTATTTTTGTTCAGATTGGTCTGGTACCCAATACCGAGTTCCTTAAAGGTGCCATGGAATTAACTCCACGTGGCGAAATTGTGGTTGATGGCCGGGGCGAAACGTCTATTCCAGGTGTTTTTGCCGCCGGGGATGTCACAACCGCACCTTACAAACAAATTATTATTGCCATGGGCAGCGGTGCCAACGCTTCACTGGGGGCTTTTGATTACCTGATCAGAAACAGTTTTGAAGGCGATACTGCTGAAGCGGCCTGATTAATCTATTACTTTTCGCCGGGTCAGGCTTAAGTCTGACCGCCAACCTAGGGCTTCCTGACCTGGCAACTTAATCATCATGTTTTATTTCAGGGTCTGCGTACCAATCAATTTATTCCTGATCTTCCGAAGCGTAATATTCAGCAACCTTTTCATGGGTAGCAACCAGTGCCTGAAGAGTAACGCTCCACATCAGATTAAAGACACCTCCCATGGCCGTTGCATAAGCTAACTGGGCGGCAAAAACCTTAGGGTTTTTAGCGGCAGTAGCAACCAGTTGTCTTAAAATCTCCTGATGGGTTTTACCCAGTATCCGTCCATTGGCGTGGGTTTTAAGAATATTATTGACCAAACCTATCGTTGCCCCCACACCAAACTGTGTTGCCTTCATTTCGACATCACTAAGCTTCCCTTCATCCCGTCGTTTTACCTGCTGCCTGTCCATTGAATCCATGCTAAACATCAGCAGAGTGGAAAGACAATTGCTTGTCACTCCTCGAAAAGACGATGTCAGCGTTGTTTTGAAATCCTGTTGCAGAATAGTTTTAAATCCCTGCGCTTTTTTTACACTGCGATCACTCATCTGCTGTTTAATTTGCATCGCTGTAAAAGGCTGGCTGGCTACGGTCATGAGTGTGGCAGTGGTACTGTTGACTGCAAAATTAGCTTTACCCTGGGTGTCTTCAGGCAGTTCCATTGTCGAAGGCACGCCATAAAGCAATTGGGCAGATGCGGTTCGAACCGTATCGGCAATCGCATAACGAGTAACAGTGCGGGCAATGGCCGGAGTCCAGCCAGCCATAGATAAAGCCGCTGTCAACTTAGGCAGCTGACCGGTTTGCTGTGACAGAACCAGTGGCCGGAGCAGGGAGGAAGTCGCCGGTGTATTCAATACAGCAGGAAGCAGCATATTGTCTTTAGCAAACTTACTTACGTACAAAGGTAAAGGAGTACCCTTTGACGGGGTTTCAGGAGCCAGCTCTGTTTTTCGGGATACAAGTGCTGTTTGGCTGCCTGGTTCTGCGTTACTGGCATCAGGAAGGTACTTTGACGATTCAATGTCAGCAGAGGGCTTATTTTCAGGTGAGACAGTACTCAGGCCCGGTTGTGGCTGTGTGGTGGCTGTTAGTGGATCCATTTATCAACTCCCTTTGAACAAATAATAATTACTCTGAGTTCCTCGTCGGCAAAAAGTTCATTTTATCGAATGAGCGTAAAACCCCGCACTGCTCGAAATTGGTAGAGTTCTGTAGGCCTCAACGCTTTACCCCTTCTTGATTTTCATTTTTCTCTCATGAACAATCAGTCTTCCAGAGTCGGTTTAATGGCAGCACTTAGTCAGTGATCTGATCGTAATGTGGGTCGTTATCAGGGATAGCGCTGTATCTGGAAATGGAATAACCCTTCAAACAACCCGATACGGTTGGTTAAAGGGTTACATTGGAAGTAATGTTTCAGGATAAAAAATGAAAAGAAGAATAATGAAACCTCTGGCGGTGGGCGTTATGGCGCTGACACTTGCTGGTTGTAAAATCGAACTCTCCGTCGATGGCAACAACCACTGGGTCACAGATCCCGTCTCAATCAGCCTGCCAAACCTGCCTCCCTATCTGCAAACCGTTTCTTTCGAAGGCACTGTCCAACAGAGTGGCAACCGCTTTGTCTTTTCTCATGGGGTGTTATACAGCCTGGGTAAGGGTCGCTACAGTTATATCTCCACCAGCGGTGAAGATGTAGAGATACCGTTTACCATTTCCCATCGAATGTCCCATCGAAAAAAGACGCATCACGGCACTCTGAGGGTGACTAATGTTTCTACCGATCCACTTTATGGTCAGCAGTGGCATCTGACCAATGTCGGGCAAAGTGCCTTCTCACAGAATCAGGAGGGCATGGACGCTTATATTGAATGGTCCAAAGCCTACTTCGGTGTTGACGATGAATACATTGCCAACAACCCGCATCGCTATACTTTCAACCCGGCTCTGCGCGTCGCTGACCAGGACATAAACGCAGCCACTGCTCATGCCATGGGCTATACCGGTAAAGGTATCGTTGTTGCCGTAACCGACACGGGCTTGGAAAGTACCCATGAAGATCTGGTTGACAACTATCGGGCAGAAGGTTCCTTCAACTTTGTTGAAAAAGACTCCAATGATCCGACCAATATTTACGACAGCATGGGTGACCACGGTACCAGTGTAGGAGGCTTGATTGCTGCTTCTGCGGGTAATGGTCTGGGTGGCCGGGGTGTTGCTCCGCAAGCCACTCTGCTGGGTCAGAACTTCCTGAAAAACCAGACCGATGAAGCGATGGCCACTATTCATGGTATGTACGAAGGGGCTGATCAGGACGTTATCAACAAAAGCTGGGGTTCAACTCTGTTTATCCAGACCAACGGCGTTATCCATGATACTGAAGTAGACGGCTACATTGATGCTTATCCAGCCCTGAATCTCAGAGAGGGTAAAGGTGCCGTTGTCGTTAAATCGGCTGGTAACAGTTTCAATGACTCAGACTTGTCTGAGAGTTACTTCAGGCTGGGTCTGGGTCTTTGTGCAGTGAACGGGGCCAATGCCAATGGCCTGACCTGCTCTAATGCTTCTATTAACTCAGGTAACAACCATCCTTATCAGATGGTCGTAGGTTCCAACAATGCTGACGGCACACACACCAGCTATTCTACCGCGGGCTCTGCCCTATGGGCTTCTGCACCCTCGGGGGAGTACGGTTTCCGTGAGCCTGCTATGATCACTACTGACCAGAGTAACTGTGAACTCGGCTACAGTGGTTCTGCAAATGAAAACTTCTACCTGAATGTTTACCAGGGCTACCCATACGGCAAAATGTACCCACTCAATGGTGTCAACTCAGAGATCAGTGCTGAATTGGATCCCGGCTGTAACTACGTTCAGACCTTCAATGGCACCTCTTCTGCTGCACCGAACACCTCGGGCGTTACCGCTCTGATTCTGGAAGCGAACAATAATCTCAGCTGGCGTGATGTGAAGTACATCATTGCTTCTACAGCCGACCAGATTGCCCCTAAAGATCCACAGGTTGTCCTACCGGTAGGTAACAGTAACTACGTGGCTCACGACGGCTGGGTCACCAATGCGGCCGGTTATTCTTTCAATAACCTGTTTGGATTTGGTCGTGTTAATGCCGGTGCCGCTGTGAAGATGGCTAAAACTTACGACGACTATCTGGGTACTTATACCAGTTCTGGCTGGATTGATGCCAAAGCCGATGTAACCGTTCCCGACAACAATGCTAAGGGGGTGACTCACAGCATCCGGGTCAACAACTGGCGTGGTATTGTTGAAGAAGTTCAGATCCGTGTCACCCTGTCTAACGACAGTGTTATTACAGACCTGCAAAAAGAAGGGCTGAAAAAAGCCTCTACAATCGGTAGCGATACCGCCTTTGAGCTGACTTCCCCCTCTGGCACCAAGAGCATCATGATGACTGCTCGTACCGGTACGTTTGCTTCCTACGACTGGGTGTTTGGTGTGACCCCAGCGAACGAAACATTCATGTACAAGGACATGATGTTGCTCAGCAACGCCTTCTACGGTGAGCGTGCTGGCGGAACCTGGACTCTGCGCGTCATTGATACCAACGGCAAGGACATTCCGTCGCTGAACCCGGAAGTGACTTTTGTGAACAACTCGGTGGACTCTACACTGGATACATGGGGTATCACCTTTTATGGCGAACACTTTGCTCATGAACTGGTAGGGGAGAAGTAACCGTGGGAATCCAAACAATAAAGAAAACAAGCCTGATACTACTAACGACTTGCGTCGTATCAACCTCAGCAGTCGCCAATAAGGAATTACCTGTGGACAACGCAGGGAGTCCCCCGAACTCAAGCCAGCAGGCTGCTCAGAATCTGGTCACACTGAACAATCGCAGCTTTGTTGTGAATGCTCCTGTTGCTCGCACCTTCTCGCTTAATGCTGAAACGGCCAGACCGGCTGTCACCAAAGGCATGACTCTGACCAGCAAACTGACCGGTCAATCGGTCAAGGTCACCGGACGTTTTACGGTTCTGCTGGACAAGGGAGTGGATGCTACTGAGTTCGCTGCAAAGCACGGTTTGAGCCTGCACAAGCGGATGGGAAGTTCTCGCCTGGCAATCTTTGAAGCAGCAGATTCCGTAGATCTTCTGGCTTTGGACGCACAATTGCGTGCATCGTCAGGCCTTTCTTCCGTAAGGATCGAACTGCTGGAAAACCTCAATCAGCCGCTTTAAGGGCTGCCCCCCAAGCCTGACGGATGTAAGTCAGGCTCTTTAAAAAAATATACCTAAATACTCGTTCTCCCATGCAGAAAGTACGCCCTACTTCTACACTTTAGGATTTTGTACGAACGGCAACGGGCGATGATAAAAAAGTTTACGGTCAATAATAAGAGCAATGCCCTATCAATCAAGCTTTCTACTCAGCTCCGAGGTAGTGGTATGACGACTCGCCCCAATGCATTAGGCCTTGCTGTAGCCATTGCCATCGGCTCCTCTCTCATTAGTACACAGGCACAGGCCGATCGCATACTTCAGACAACGTTTGTCGGTATTCGCAGCGATGAACAAACGGAGCTTTTCCAGACTGAGGCCGTAGTTAAGCCGACTTTAGATGATAACCAGCAGCCAATACCTAAATCCTTTACCACCACCTACCCTGACCGGGCTCCATACGACGCGAACCATTTTATTCCTACTTTCATAGACAGCCTTTCTGGCAGTAACAAAGCCATTTCCATGGTTGACCTGTTTGAAACAGACGAGAATGATGCGGCCAGGAAATACACCAAAATCCTGAAGGTGCGTAATCAGGGCATCTTCAGGTTCACCCATAACCTTGAACAAGAAGAGCTGGTCATTGAAGTCAGGACCGGAATGACCGGTCAGGATTCTCTTGAGGCTGTGGATGATGAAATGGATTTCACGGAATCACTGGAACCCTTATCAAAAATTGCCAGACCCGATATATTCGACGAATTGCTCTCAGCGGCCAGAAACAGAGCAGGAAAACTCGGCACCAATGATGACTATACTGCCCTTGCCACCATTAAAGTAGACAAGGTTAAAGTCGATGGGCGCACCTTCATGCGTCTTATCTCAGGGGGTGACCAGCCTCCTGAACTCAAGCGCCTGGGCCAATCGCTCTTTATCAATGATGAGGCGCTGCTGGCAGCAGCCACCTCCGCCTATTTTCAGGTTCATGTCCTGAAGCAGGACTTACAACAGCAGGCTCTTAATGAACTGTTAGCGCACAGCAAACCGGTCGGATATGTTGTACATGTCGAAGATGACACTCAGATTTACCCAGTGCCCGAGGGCTATCCAAAGCTGGAAGTAACAGAAGCACCGGGGGAAGTTATTGTTTTCCGTGGCCAGACACAGTATCCGTCCGATGTCGCTTTTATAGAAAACCTCCATGTTCTCTGGAAAAAATTGTTGGATACTGAACCCGTCGATGCAGTAGAGACACAGGTTGAAAGCTATGACACCACAAGCTACCGATACGTCCTTCGGAGCAGGCAGATGGCACTGCTGGAAGAATCAGCGGCTTATTACCAACACAACGATTACTTTAAACTCTATACACTGTGGAGGATTGCATACTATGAATACCTTTATCAGGCATTGACCAGTGCTACACCGTATCATGCCTATACCTTTAAATTCGCATTGGGACACATCAGAGCCGCTTCGTCGGTTATCACACCCACCTGGTTACAGTTTCAACTCGAAAGACACTTCAGCTTCAACCCCGTAATCAAAAACATTCTGAACAATCAATGCTTTGTTGAATCGTTAAGGTCCGCCGTCAACATGATTACCAGCAAAACCAGCGTCAATCATTTTGGAGATCTTGCGGACGAAGGACAGTTTACTGCCAAAGTCATGGGCGACATGGCCGAGCAACTGCCTGAAATGTACGACAGGCTGGAAGATTTACAGATAAAAGAAGCCAAACTCCTCCGCCTTAAAAATCAGTTGCAGCAAACGGCAGTTCCAGAGGCCACCCAACACATCGAAGATGAGCTGGCAACGCTTCGTGCCGAGCAGGAAATCCTGAAAAACCAGGAACAACAACTTCAGGAGGAGAGCAAAAGCATTCCGGGCCTGAAAGAACAATTCCTTAATGCCAGAAATCTTTACCATTCTAAAAGAGCAACAGGAACAGAAGAGCCAGAGCCGGACCTGCAACAACAGGAAGAATTAACCGATAAGGCCATCTGGAACAAACTGGCTAACCCTGATGCCCGGCAACATCATCTCAAGCATCTGCAAAAGCTGGAAAAACGTAAAAAATGGTTGCAGGAACTTGAGCAGGAAATCGATGGAACGCTAAAACTGAGAGAAGAGGTTAGTGATCCTATAGAGGCAACCATAGGAAAGTACAACGATCAATTGGCAAAGGCGCTTAATATTGACGACTGGGATGAGACCGATTATTCAATTGAAGCAGGAACTGAATTCATCGGAATGAAAATGGAGGAAATCAGCAAACCGAGGCAGCCTCCGAATGAGGCTGTAAAAAGCATACTGGCGTCCATTGAAAGCAAGCACGATATTACTCCAGACAATGAAAACGACCTGGCTGCCCGATTTCAGTCCATTCAGCAGCATCTGGAACAAAAGATAGCCCTGGTCGAGGGGGCCATCCTCAACAGACTGGCTGAATTTGAAAGCCAGCTCGACCTTCCGGATAACAATGAGCACCTGGAATACCGTCAACACATCCTTAAACAGCACCTGAGGAAACAGATAGCTCAGGTCGAGCAAGAGCATTTTCAGCAACTGGGCAGCAGAACGGAAGCTGAAAAAATAGCTGCAACCCAAGATCGCTTTGCAATCATTGCCAAACACTTAAACCTTAAGGGTTTTAATAGCGATGCAGATTTTGAGATTCAGCAAGAACTCCTGCTTGAAACAATCAACGCAATGATGGCTGAAAAAGACAGTGTGGACCAACAAATTAAGACAATGACTCATGAGCTAGACAGGGAGAATTTAAAGACAACCGAATGGTTCTCCGAGCTTGCAGAGCTGAAATCAGAACTGGAAGACATGAGAACACCGGGGCACCCCAAAATCATGTCTGAAGTATTGGGCAAACTTAGTGCCGTGGCAAGTATTCTGAAGACAGTGGACTTTGATAACGATGACGATGTATACCTCCGTCGTCAGGTCATTTCCAACCTCTTGCAGACACACATCGTAGAAGCCAGACAGCGGTCAGAACGTGAGGCTCTGGAAACTCTTAAAGACTTTGAACGATATTTCAAAGTCAAAATCAATAAAGGGGATGACAAAGCGACAAGACTTCGTGCAGTTCGTACAAAGCTTGATTACCACAGTTTCTCTAAATACCTGATGGACGATAGCAATAAAAAGCTTTGGAAAGATGACAGTCCAGCTATGAAGGATCTTCAGGGGGAAGACAGGATTCGTGCACGCCTCACCTATAAAGTCGAAGAATCGGATCAGCGAGCCATAGAAAAACAGACTGAATATCTTCTGGCTATAGAACACGAGCTGAATATCGAGCCTCAAAGCCTTGACGCTAATAAGCGTAAGGCAGTCATTGATAATGAACTTGACCGACAAGTAGCCCGCTTGGGGCCTAAACCCCGATTCGTTCTTGATCGTGAGGTGGCCCAAGCCAGGCAGGCATTAAAAGGCGCGGAAAGCTATCTGGAGGAGGATCTTGATATTGCTGAAAAAGACCTTGGCCTTAAATCCGCTCCTTCTGACACTCATAGGCAACGGTTTATTGCCGTGTTACAAAAATGGTCGAAAATGGCCAGTCCTGACCTTACCATCGGCGAGGACGAGTCCGACCAACTGGTTAAGCAATATTCCCGTTGGATGAAGAAGATTACAGCCAGGCTGGAGAACATTGATAGAATAAAGAAAGACCTACAGACTGCCGAAGAAGCCGTCAAAAAGGACGGTGGCTCCTTCCAGTACCCGCCGAAACAAGTACAAGTTCTGAAAGAAATTCACGCATTCACACAGCACCCTCTTAAAAAACAAGCTCTGCAAGCCACCATTGGCCTGTTAAAAGCATTAGAGGAAAACAGTGAATTAGGAGTACCATCCATTAGCTATTTTGACGATGAATGGGCACCGGTTCACTTCCATGCGCGAATGGAAAACACACTGACGCTTGAACAGACCAGCCGGATTGTGGAAGTTTTCAGGAGCCTGAAGACGGTTCCCCCGGATCCCTCTGTGTTTAAAGAAGCTGACCCCCAGAATCTCATCAAAACAGCCAGACATCTGGCGGAAAGAGCATTGAAGTACCTAGACGAGGGGCCAAAAGAATACAACGAAAAAATTCTCGGCATGGGCTCAGTCTTCTTCGAGCATCAACCATGGGACTTGAAAAGCTTCTCGGAATACTTCGAAACCCATTCTGCCACCGGTAACAAGATCATAACTCTGCTGCGTGAAGGTCTGATCAGCAAGGTTGAACTTGAGCACTACATAAAGGCCGTCAGAGGTATAGACGGTTATCAGATAGTGGCTGAATTTGAACACTTCCTTGGTGATAAACACGGCGTCAAGGTGGCTGAGTTCAAGGATGTTCTCCGGGATCTGCCGGATGAAAGCGCTGAGGCATTCATGCAAAGTGCCTTTGCGCCAGTGACTGTCACGGCAATCGGTCCGGCAGGCATGGAAGAATCCGTTGCTGGCATGAAAGAGTACGCAGCGGCGATCATCGCCAACTATGTTCTTGACGACATTGCCTTTGAAAACGGTCGCAAGACGGCCACCTTCCTGACCCATCTTCAGGACACCCTGACACCTTATGCCAATGTTGCGGGAATCTCTGAGTCAGAATTTATCATGGCTATCCATGACACCTTGATGCAAGCCCATGTCGCAGCTTTTGGACGACAGTTGTTTGATTACTGGCTCAAACCTTCCGCTTCTCTGGTACAGGCCGTTACCTGGTACTACTCCAATTACAGACCCCTGCTGGCGACCCGTAATGCCCAGCAGGCTACCGAGCAGTCCCTCGTGAACATGGCGTATCTCTATCTTCTGGATCTGACCAACCGGGGTGATTATCTGCACCGGATGTTGACACCTTTCCAGCACTGGCTGGAACACTATGGTGTTGATACTGACCGAACCGGGCAATATGCCTACCACAGCAGAATTGAACAAATCGCTGAAGTGGGAGGGCTGGCCATGCCATTGGGCAAGGCCGCCTCCTCGGCGATTCTGTTGAAAACCGCTTCCGAACTGTTTACCAGACAATACAACGCTAACCCCCAGATGTATCGCAGCATTTTCCGTCTGGTGCCAGAAATGCTGAATTCCATGGATTTCGGACAAGGAGTGCAAGTACCACTGCTGCACCGGGTGACACCACGAACAGTAAAAACCCTGGCCTCTGCCATGGCCGGTCAGGTGCTGGGCCCGGTAGTCACTGTCGGAGCATACGCCCACGGTCTTATATCCGGGTTTACCTACGCCCAAACCTTCGGCTTTGCCCTGACCTCAAGTCTCGCTTTCGACTTCTTTATGAACGACAACAAGCTGCTCACTCAATGGCTGGCTGGCCCCCTGGGCCGAAGTCTTGACAGGATTAACCGCTGGCGGGGCGTAGGTGAAACGGACGATGACTATGTGAAACGCACGGCGATTGCCAGTCCTCAAGGCTTCAATGAAACCGATGAAGCCTATGCCAACCGTGTGAAAGCCAGCAACAAGATGTACGGCTGGACACGGCACGAAAATTACCTGCAGTTCCGCGAACGCCGTGATCGCACCATGAAACTGTATGAGAATGGCTGGGAGCAATACTTTAAAAACAATGTACCTAAATGGTCGTTCTCACACGCAAAAAGTATTCCTTACTCCTACACTCTTGGGATTTTCTACAAACAGCAACAGGGCGATGATCAAACCGTTCACAATAAGAACAATGCCCAATCAAGCTTTCTACTGAACTCTGAGGTAGTGGAATGACCAATGCTTGCCCCAACGCATTAGGCCTTGCAGTGGCCATTGCCATCAGCGCTTCCTTCATCAGTACACAGGCACTGGCCGAGCGCAGGCTTCAGACAAAGTTTGCCGGTATTGGGAACAATAAACAAACGGAGCTTTTCCAGAGTGAGGCCGTAGTTAAGCCGACTCTGGATGATAACCAGCAGCCAATACCTAAATCCTTTACCACCACTTACCCTGTCCGGGATCCATACAGTGAACACCATAGTTTTCCTATTTTCATAGACATTATGTCCAACAACGCTGGCGTTTCCATTGTTGACCTGTTTGAAACAGACGAGAATGACGCTGCCCTGAAATACACCAAAATCCTGAAAGTGGGTGATGAGGGCGTCTTCAGGTTCAGCCATAACCTCGAACAAGAAGAACTGGTCATTGAAGTCAGGGCCGGAATGACCGATCAGGATTCGGTTGAGGCTTTGCGTGACGAAACCAGCATGGACACACTGGAACCCTTATCAGAAATTGCCAGACCCGATGCTGTATTCCACGAAGTACTCAAACTTGCCAAAGACAGAGCAGGAAAACTCGGCGCAAGTGATGACTATATCGCCCTTGCCACCCTTGATGTAGACAAGATTGAAGTCAAGGGGCGTACCTTCATGCGTCTTATCTCAGGGGGTGACCAACCTCCTGAACTCAAACGACTGGGCCAATCGCTCTTTGTCAATGATGAGGCGCTGCTGGCAGCAGCCAACTCTGCCTATTTTCAGGTTCATGTTCTGGAACAGGATATACAACAGCAGGCTCTTAATAGACTGTTAGCACACAGCAAACCGGTCGGGTATGTTGTGCACGTCGAAGATGACACGCAAATTTACCCTGTGCCCGAGGGCTATCCAAAACTGGAAGTAACAGAAGCTACGGGGGAGGTGATTGTTTTCCGTGGCCAGATACAGTATCCGCCCGATGTTCAGGAGGAGAGCAAAAGAATTCCGGGCCTGGAAGAACCATTCCGTAATGCCAGAAATCTTTACAATTCTAAAGGAGCAACAAGAACAGAAGAGCCAGAGCCGGACCTGCAACAACAGGAAGAATTAACCAATAAGGACATCTGGAACAAACTGGCTAACCCTGAAGCCCGACTACATCATCTTGAGCATCTGCAAAAGCTGGAAAAACGTAAAAAATGGTTGCAGGAACTTGAGCAGCAAATCCATCGAACGCTAAGGCTGAGAGAAGACGTTCGTGATCCTATATGGAAAACCATAGGAAAGTACAACGAGCAACTGGTCGATGCGCTTAATATGGACCACTGGCATGAGACCGATTATTCAGATGAAGAACTCATCGACCTCATCGGAGAGAAAATTCATGAAATCAACAGACCGGGCCAGCCTCCGAATGAGGCGGTAAATGAGGCTGTAAATGAGGCTGTAAAAAACGCACTGGCCTCTATTGAAAGCAAGCACGATATTACTCCAGACAATGAAAACGATCTGGCTGCCCGATTTCAGTCCATTCGGCAGTGCCTGAAACAGCAAATGGAACAAGAGACAGCTCTGATTGAGGAGGTCATCCGCGACAAAGTGGCTGAGTTTGAAAGTCAGCTCGAACTTTCGAATAACAATTATCACCTGGGATACCGTAAATGCGCCCTTAAACAGCACCTGCGGCAAGAGATAGCTCAGACCAGGCAAGAATACCTTCAGCAACTGGACATCAGAACAGAAACTGAAAAAATAGCGGCAACCAAAGCTCGCTTTGCAACCATTGCCAGACACTTAAAGCTTGATGGTTTTGATAGCGATGCAGATCTTGAGATTCAGCAACAACGCCTGCTTGAAACCATTAACACAGTGATTGCTGAAAAAGAAAGTCTGGATCAACAACTTAAGGCAGTGCATCGTCAGCTCGGCACGCAATATACAAAGATGTCTAAACAGCTCTACGAGCTTGAAGAGCTGGAATCAGAACTGGAAGACATCAGGACACCAGGGCACCCCAAAGCCATGCCTGAAATAGCGAGCAAACTTCGTGCCGTGGGAGCTATTCTGATGCCGGAGTGGTTTTATCCAGAGGACGATGTGTACCGCAATCATCGGGCCATTTCTAACTACTTGAGGATATACATCAGAGAAGCCACACAGCCGTCAGAGGAAGAGGGTGACAAAGCGACAGGACTTGGCGAACGGGACCAGTGGGTCAGAAAACAAAAGACAGAGCGCCTCGATGCTATAGAAGAGGTGCTGAATATCAACCCTTTTGAAAACCCTGCCACTATAGAAAGAGGCAAAAAGTTGATGGCTCAGCTGGCCGGTGATCTGCAGATAGCGCTTAAAGACGACGCCGACCTGCCTGAACAGTCCGATGCGCTAAGAATCAAAATTGAGGAACTACAGAATGAAGTAGACAAAACCTATGAAGATGAACAGGCCAGGAGAGTCTGGAACCAACAAATGGCTCATCAACTCAACATTGAAGACTATAGAGACGATGCCACGATCGACGACCAGAATCGTCTGATTGAAGCAAAACTCCAAAAACTGGGTCGGAACGTTTTCAAAGCATCTTATCCTTATCCCAACATTAATGAGCGTGTCGCAGCCATTACTAATGAGCTTGACAGACAAATTGCCCGCCCGGGGCCTAAACCCCGATTCGTTCTTGATCGTGAGGCGGCCGGAGCCAGGCAGACAGCAAAGCGAACTGAACGCTGGCTGAAGAAGCTGCTTGACGTTACTGAAGAAGACATGGACCTTAAATCTGCCTCTTCTGACACTCATGAACAACGGGTTACTGCCCTGAGAAACAAGTGGCTGCAACTGGGCGATGCGCAACTGACTAAGAAACAGGCCCATGTGAAAGACATTATTGAAACCAGACTAATACAATTTGAGCAAGCGAGGGAAGCCCTGCAGGCTGCCGAAGAAGCCATCGAAAAGGACGGTGGTTCCTACCAATACACGCTGCAACAAGCAAAAGTCCTGAAAAACATTTACGCATTCACGAAGCACCCTCTCAAAAATCAAGCTCTGGAAATTACCATTGGTCTGATAAAAGCAGCAGTGGAAAACAATAAGAACATGCCAGCCTTTGCCAATCTCGATTTTGACGATGACTTGGCACCGATTCACTTGCAGGCACGAATGGGAGACACATTGACGTTTAAACAGGCCAGCGAGGCTGTGGAATTTTTCAAGGGCCTGAAGACGACCTTCCCGGAAACCTCTACGTATCAATATTATTCCCATAAGATCATCAGAGAAGTCGAACATCTGGCGACAAAAGCATGGATTTTCTTAGACGATGGGCCAGAAGAATACGACCAGGAAATTCACCGCATGGGCTCGGATGGCCTTCACTTCCTCAAACATCAACCAGGGGACCTAAAAAGCTTCTCGGAATACTTCGAAACCCACTCTGCCACCGGAAACAAGATCATAACTCTGCTGCGTGAAGGTCTGATCAGCAAGGTTGAACTTGAGCACTACATCAAGGCCATCAGAGGTGTAGACGGTGATCAGACAGTGGCTGAATTTAAACACTTCCTTGGTAATAAACACGGCGTCAATGTGGCTGAGTTCAAGGAGGCTATCCAGAAGCTGTCCGATGAAAGTGCAGAGGCATTCATGCAAAGTGCCTTTACGCCCGTGGCGGTCACGGCAACCGGTCCGGCAGGCATGCAAGAATCGGTGGCTGGCCTGAAAGAGTACACGACGGCAATCATCGCCAACTATTTTCTTGACGACATTGCCTTTGACAACGGTCGCAGGACGGCAGCCTTCCTGAGCAATCTTCAGGACACCCTGACACCTTATGCCAATGCTGCGGGAATCTCTGAGTCAGAATTTATCATGGCTATCCATGACACCTTGATGCAAGCCCATGGCACCGCTTTTGGACGACAGTTGTTTGATTACTGGATCAAACCTTCCGCCTCTCTGGTACAGGCCGTCACCTGGTACTACGCCAGTTACAAACCTCTGCTGGCGACCCGTAATGCCCTGGAGGCTACCTGGCAGTCCCTCGCCAACATGGCGTATTTCTATCTTCTGGATCTGACCAACCGGGGCGATTATCTGCACCGGATGTTGATACCTTTCCAGCACTGGCTCGAACACTATGGTGTTGATACTGACCGAACCGATCGGTATGCCGAACACAGCAGAATTGAGCAAATCGCTGAAGTGGGTGGGCTGGCCATGCCATTGGGCAAAGCTGCTTCCTCGGCGATTCTGCTGAAAACCGGCTCCGAACTGTTTACCAGACAGTACAATGCCAACCCCCGGATGTATCGCAGCATTTCCCGTCTGGTGCCTGAAATGGTGAAATCCATGGGCTCCAGACAAGGGATTCAAGTACCACTGCTGCACCGGGTGACACCAAAAACAGTGAAAACGCTGGCCTCTGCCACGACCGGCCTGATGCTGGGCCCCATTGCCACTGTCGGAGCATACGCCCACGGTGTTATATCCGGGTTTACTTTCGCCCAAACCTTAGGATTTACCCTGACGTCAAGTCTCGCGTTCGACTTCTTTATGAACGACAACAAGCTGCTCACTCAATGGCTGGGTGGCCCCCTGGGCCGAAGTCTTGACAGGATTAACCGCTGGCGGGGCGTAGGTGAAACGGACGATGACTATGTGAAACGCACGGCGATTGCCAGTCCTCAAGGCTTCAATGAAACCGATGAAGCCTATGCCAACCGTGTGAAAGCCAGCAACAAGATGTACGGCTGGACACGACACGAGAATTACCTGCAGTTCCGCGAACGCCGTGATCGCACCATGAAACTGTATGAGAAGGGCTGGGAGCAATACTTTAAAAACAATGTACCTAAATGGTCGTTCTCCCACGCAGAAAGTGTTCCTTACACCTACACTCTCGGGTTTCTCTACCAATCGCAACGGGGCGATGATCAAACAGTTCACAACAAGAACAATGCCCCCTCAATCAAGCTTTCTACTGAACTCTGAGGTGGTGGAATGACAAACGCTCGCCCCAACGCATTAGGCCTTGCAGTGGCCATTGCCATCAGCGCTTCCTTCATCAGTACACAGGCACTGGCCGAGCGCAGGCTTCAGACAAAGTTTGCCGGTATTGGGAACAATAAACAAACGGAGCTTTTCCAGAGTGAGGCCGTAGTTAAGCCGACTCTGGATGATAACCAGCAGCCAATACCTAAATCCTTTACCACCACTTACCCTGAACGAGCTCCAGACAGCGCGCACTTTAGTTTTCCTACTTTCATAGACATTATGTCCACCAACGCTGCCGTTTCCATTGTTGATCTGTTTGAAACAGACGAGAATGACGCTGCCCGGAAATACACCAAAATCCTGAAAGTGGGTGATGAGGGCGTCTTCAGGTTCAGCCATAACCTCGAACAAGAAGAACTGGTTATTGAAGTCAGGGCCGCAATGACCGATCAGGATGCGCTTGAAGCTTTGCGTGACGAAACCAGCATGGACATACTGGAACCCTTATCAGAAATTGCCAAACCCAGTGGTATATTCGACGAGGTGCTCAAACTTGCCAGAGACAGAGCAGGAAAACTCGGCGCAAGTGATGACTATATTGCCCTTGCCACCCTTGATGTAGACAAGATTGAAGTAAAGGGGCGTACCTTCATGCGTCTTATTTCAGGGGGCGACCAACCTCCTGAACTCAAGCAGCTGGGCCAATCGCTCTTTGTTAATGATGAGGCGCTGTTGACAGCAGCCACCTCTGCCTATTTTCAGGTTCATGTTCTGGAACGGGATATACAACAGCAGGCGCTTAATAAACTATTAGCGCACAGCAAACCGGTCGGGTATGTTGTGCACGTCGAAGATGACACGCAAATTTACCCTGTGCCCGAGGGCTATCCAAAGCTGGAGGTAACAGAAGCTCCGGGGAGGTGATTGTTTTTCGTGGCCAGATACAGTATACGCCTGATGTCGCTTTTATAGAAAGCCTCCATGATCTCTGGCAAAAATCGCTGACTGTTAAACCGGCTAATACAGTAAAAACAAAGGTTGTAAGCTATGACACCCCAAGCTACCGGTGCGTCCTTCGGAGCAGGCAGATGGCACTGCTGGAGGAGTCAGCGGCCTATTACCAACAGCACAAAACTGAATTTAAATTCGATACACTGGCAAAGATTGTATACTATGAATATCTTTACCAAGCATTAACCAGTGCGACTCTGGATGGCGTCTATAAATTTGAATTCACAATAGGACACATCAGAGCAGCTGCGACTGTTATCACGCCCACCTGGTTACAGTTTCAACTCGAAAGACACTTCAGTTTCAACCCCGTAATAAAAAACCTTCTGACCAATCAACGCTTTGTTGAGACGCTAAGATCTGTCACCAACACTATTATCAGCGCAACCAGTGTCAATCATTTTGGGGATCTTGAGGACGAAGGACAGTTTACCGCCAAAGTCATCAGCGACATGGCCGAACAGCTACCTGAAATGTACAAAAGGCTGGAAGATTTACAGATAGAAGAAGCCAAACTCCTCCACATTAAAAATCAGTTGCCGCAAACAACGGCTACAGAGGCCGCCCAACAAATCGAAGATGAGCTTGCAACGCTTCGTGCCAGGCAGGAAATCCTGGAAAACCAGGAACAACAACTTCAGGAGGAGAGCAAAAGAATTCCGGGCCTGAAAGAACCATTCCTTAATGCCAGAAATCTTTACCATTCTAAAAGAGCAACAAGAACAGAAGAGCCAGAGCCGCATCTGCAACAACAGGAAAAATTAACCGATAAGGCCATCTGGAACAAACTGGCTAATCCTGATGCCCGGCAACATCATCTCAAGCATCTGCAAAAACTGGAAAAACGTAAAAAATGGTTGCAGGAACTTGAGCAGGAAATTGATCGAACGCTAAAGCTGAGAGAAGAGATTCATGATCCCCTGGGGAAAACCATAGAAGAGTACAAAGATCAACTGGCAAAGGCGCTTAATATTGAGGACTGGGACGAGACCGATTATCCAATTGAACAACAAACCGAACTTATCAGAAAGAAAATTCATGAAATCAGCAGACCAGGGCAGCCTCCGAATGAGGCTGTAAAAGACATACTGGCGTCCATTGAAAGCAAGCACGATATTACTCCAGACAATGAAAACGATCTGGCTGCTCGATTTCAGTCCATTCAGCAGCACCTGAAACAAAAGACAGCTCTGGTCGAGGAGTACATCCTCAACAGACTGGCTGACTTTGAAAGTCAGCTCGACCTTCTGGATAACAATGATCACCTGGAACACCGTCAATACGCTCTTAAACAGCACCTGAGAAAACAGATAGCTCAGGTCGAGCAAGAGTATTTTCAGCAACTGGGCAGCAGAACGGAAGCTGAAAAAATAGCTGCAACCCAAGATCGCTTTGCAACCATTGCCACACACTTAAACCTTAAGGGTTTTAATAGCGATGCAGATTTTGAGACTCAGCAAAAACTCCTGCTTGAAACAATTCACGCAATGATGGCTGAAAAAGACAGTCTGGACCAACAAGTTAAGACAGTGACTCATAAGCTCGACAGGGAGAATGTAAAGACAGCTGAACAGCTCTCCGAGCTTGCAGAGCTGAAATCAGAACTGGAAGACATGAGAACACCGGGGCACCCCAAAATCATGCCTGAAGTATTGGGCAAACTTCGTGCCGTGGCAAATGCTCTGAAGGCAGGGGGGTTTGATGAAAATGACGATGTGTACCTCCGTCGTCAGGTTATTTCCAGCCTCATGCAGACACACATCGTAGAAGCCAGACAGCGGGCAGAGGAAGAGGCTCTGGAAACACTGGGAGTTTTAGAACGATTTTTCACGGTCAACACCAATGGAGCATATGACAAAGCGACAAGACTTCGTGCAGTTCGTGCAAAACTTGATTACTACGGTTTCTCTAACTACCTGTTGTACGATAGCGATAGAAAACTTTGGAAAGATGACAGTCCAGCTACAAAGGATCTTCAGGGAAAAGACAGGATTCGTGCACGTCTTACCTATAAAGTCGAAGAATCGGATCAGCGAGCCAGAGAAAAACAGACAGAATATCTTCTGGCTATAGAGCACGAGCTGAATATCGAGCCTCAAAACCCTGACGTTAATAAGCGTAAGGCAGCCATTGATAATGAGCTTGACCGACAAGTAGCCCGTCTGGGACCTAAACCCCGATTCGTTCTTGATCGTGAGGAGGCCCAAGCCAGGCAGGCATTAAAAGAAGCTGAAAGCTATCTGGAGTCGGATCTTGGCACTACTGAAAAAGACTTTGGCCTTACACCTGCTCCTTCTGACACTACTAAAGAACGGGTTATTGCCCTGATAAAAAAATGGCCGCAAATGCTCGCTCCTGGTCTTACCAACGGCGAGCCCGGGTACCCGTTAGAGAAATATACCCATTGGATGAAGAAGATTACAGCCAGGCTGGAGAACATTGATAGAATAAAGGATGACCTAGAGACTGTCGAAGAAGCCGTCAAAAAGGACGGTGGCTCCTTCCGGTACACGCCGAAACAAGTACAAGTTCTGAACGAAATTCACACATTCACGCAGCACCCTCTCAAAGAACAAGCTCTGCAAGCCGCCATTGGCCTGATAAAAACAGCAAGAGAAAACGGTAAGGCAGCACCCGTCATTATCTATACCGATTTTGATGATGAATGGGCACCGGTTCACTTCCATGCGCGAATGGAAAACACACTGACGCTTGAACAGACCAGCCGGATTGTGGAAGTTTTCAGAAGCCTGAAGACGGTCCCCCCGGACCCCTCTGTGTTTGAAGAAGCTGATCCCCCCATCAAAACAGCCACACATCTGGCGGAAACAGCATTGCAGTACACAAATGACGGGCCAGAAGAATACGACAAAAAAATTCTCGACATGGGCTCAGCCTTCCTCGAGCATCAACCGAGGGACTTGAAAAGCTTCTCGGAATACTTCGAAACCCATTCTGCCACCGGTAACAAGATCATAACTCTGCTGCGTGAAGGTCTGATCAGCAAGGTCGAACTTGAGCACTACATAAAGGCAGTCAGAGGTAAAAACGGTTATCAGATAGTGGCTGAATTTGAATACTTCCTTCGCGATAAACACGGCATCAAAGTGCCTAAGTTCAAGGGTGCTCTCCGGGATCTGCCCGATAAAAGCGCTGAGGCATTCATGCAAAGTGCCTTTACGCCAGTGACCGTTACTGCAACCGGTCCGGCAGGCATGGAAGAATCGGTTGCTGGCATGAAAGAGTACGCAGCGGCGATCATCGCCAACTATGTTCTTGACGACATTGCCTTTGAAAATGGTCGCAAGACGGCCGCCTTCCTGACCCATCTTCAGGACACCCTGACACCTTATGCCAATGCTGCGGGAATCTCTGAGTCAGAATTTATCATGGCTATCCATAACACCTTGATGCAAGCCCATGTCGCAGCTTTTGGACGACAGTTGTTCGATTACTGGCTCAAACCTTCCGCCTCTCTGGTACAGGCCGTTACCTGGTACTACTCCAATTACAGACCCCTGCTGGCGACCCGTAATGCCCAGCAGGCTACCAACCAGGCTTTCGCGAACATGGCGCATCTCTATCTTCTGGATCTAACCAACCGGGGTGATTATCTGCACCGGATGTTGACACCTTTCCAGCATTGGCTGGAACACTATGGTGTTGATACTGACCGAACCGGGCAATATGCCTACCACAGAGCCGTTGAACAAATCGCTGAAGTGGGTGGGCTGGCCATGCCATTGGGCAAGGCCGCTTCCTCGGCGATTCTGCTGAAAACCGCTTCCGAACTGTTTACCAGACAATACAACGCTAACCCCCAGATGTATCGCAGCATTTTCCGTCTGGTGCCAGAAATGCTGAATTCCATGGATTTCGGACAAGGAGTGCAAGTACCACTGCTGCACCGGGTGACACCACGAACAGTAAAAACCCTGGCCTCTGCCACGGCCGGTCTGGTGCTGGGCCCGGTAGTCACTGTCGGAGCATACGCCCACGGTCTTATATCCGGGTTTACCTACGCCCAAACTTTCGGCTTTGCCCTGACCTCAAGTCTCGCTTTCGACTTCTTTATGAACGACAACAAGCTGCTCACTCAATGGCTGGCTGGCCCCCTGGGCCGAAGTCTTGACAGGATTAACCGCTGGCGGGGCGTAGGTGAAACGGACGATGACTATGTGAAACGCACGGCGATTGCCAGTCCTCAAGGCTTCAATGAAACCGATGAAGCCTATGCCAACCGTGTGAAAGCCAGCAACAAGATGTACGGCTGGACACGACACGAGAATTACCTGCAGTTCCGCGAACGCCGTGATCGCACCATGAAACTGTATGAGAAGGGCTGGGAGCAATACTTTAAAAACAATGTACCTAAATGGTCGTTCTCCCACGCAGAAAGTGTTCCTTACACCTACACTCTCGGGTTTCTCTACCAATCGCAACGGGGCGATGATCAAACAGTTCACAACAAGAACAATGCCCCCTCAATCAAGCTTTCTACTGAACTCTGAGGTGGTGGAATGACAAACGCTCGCCCCAACGCATTAGGCCTTGCAGTGGCCATTGCCATCAGCGCTTCCTTCATCAGTACACAGGCACTGGCCGAGCGCAGGCTTCAGACAAAGTTTGCCGGTATTGGGAACAATAAACAAACGGAGCTTTTCCAGAGTGAGGCCGTAGTTAAGCCGACTCTGGATGATAACCAGCAGCCAATACCTAAATCCTTTACCACCACTTACCCTGAACGAGCTCCAGACAGCGCGCACTTTAGTTTTCCTACTTTCATAGACATTATGTCCACCAACGCTGCCGTTTCCATTGTTGATCTGTTTGAAACAGACGAGAATGACGCTGCCCGGAAATACACCAAAATCCTGAAAGTGGGTGATGAGGGCGTCTTCAGGTTCAGCCATAACCTCGAACAAGAAGAACTGGTTATTGAAGTCAGGGCCGCAATGACCGATCAGGATGCGCTTGAAGCTTTGCGTGACGAAACCAGCATGGACATACTGGAACCCTTATCAGAAATTGCCAAACCCAGTGGTATATTCGACGAGGTGCTCAAACTTGCCAGAGACAGAGCAGGAAAACTCGGCGCAAGTGATGACTATATTGCCCTTGCCACCCTTGATGTAGACAAGATTGAAGTAAAGGGGCGTACCTTCATGCGTCTTATTTCAGGGGGCGACCAACCTCCTGAACTCAAGCAGCTGGGCCAATCGCTCTTTGTTAATGATGAGGCGCTGTTGACAGCAGCCACCTCTGCCTATTTTCAGGTTCATGTTCTGGAACGGGATATACAACAGCAGGCGCTTAATAAACTATTAGCGCACAGCAAACCGGTCGGGTATGTTGTGCACGTCGAAGATGACACGCAAATTTACCCTGTGCCCGAGGGCTATCCAAAGCTGGAGGTAACAGAAGCTCCGGGGGAGGTGATTGTTTTTCGTGGCCAGATACAGTATACGCCTGATGTCGCTTTTATAGAAAGCCTCCATGATCTCTGGCAAAAATCGCTGACTGTTAAACCGGCTAATACAGTAAAAACAAAGGTTGTAAGCTATGACACCCCAAGCTACCGGTGCGTCCTTCGGAGCAGGCAGATGGCACTGCTGGAGGAGTCAGCGGCCTATTACCAACAGCACAAAACTGAATTTAAATTCGATACACTGGCAAAGATTGTATACTATGAATATCTTTACCAAGCATTAACCAGTGCGACTCTGGATGGCGTCTATAAATTTGAATTCACAATAGGACACATCAGAGCAGCTGCGACTGTTATCACGCCCACCTGGTTACAGTTTCAACTCGAAAGACACTTCAGTTTCAACCCCGTAATAAAAAACCTTCTGACCAATCAACGCTTTGTTGAGACGCTAAGATCTGTCACCAACACTATTATCAGCGCAACCAGTGTCAATCATTTTGGGGATCTTGAGGACGAAGGACAGTTTACCGCCAAAGTCATCAGCGACATGGCCGAACAGCTACCTGAAATGTACAAAAGGCTGGAAGATTTACAGATAGAAGAAGCCAAACTCCTCCACATTAAAAATCAGTTGCCGCAAACAACGGCTACAGAGGCCGCCCAACAAATCGAAGATGAGCTTGCAACGCTTCGTGCCAGGCAGGAAATCCTGGAAAACCAGGAACAACAACTTCAGGAGGAGAGCAAAAGCATTCCGAGCCTGGAACAACAGTTCAGTAATGCCAGAAATGTTTACAATTCTGAAAGAGCAACAAGGCTTGGCATAAATGACTGGGATGATACCCTGCCAGAAGAAGAGCAAGCCGCACGCATCAAAAAAACGTTAATTAAAAACGTCAGAGCCGCTGTCATAACAGAAGAACCAGAGCCGCATCTGCAACAAGAAGAAGAATTAACCGATAAGGCCATCTGGAACAAACTGGCTAACCCTGAAGCCCGACTACATCATCTCGAGCATCTGCAAAAGCTGGAAAAACGCAAAAACTGGTTGCAGGAACTTGAGCAGCAAATCGATCGAACGCTAAGGCTGAGAGAAGACGTTCTTGGTCCTATACGGAAAACCATAGGAAATTACAACAACCAACTGGCCCATGTGCTTGATATTGACGACTGGAATGGGGTCGATTCTTCAGATGAAGGACTCACACCCACCGAACTCATCGAAAAGAAAATTCATAAAATCAGCAGACCGGGCCAGCCTCCGAATGAGGCGGTAAATGAGGCTGTAAAAAACGTACTGGCCTCTATTGAAAGCAAGCACGATATTACTCCAGACAATGAAAACGATCTGGCTGCCCGATTTCAGTCCATTCAGCAGTGCCTGAAACAGCAAATGGAACAAGAGACAGTTGTGATCGAGGAGGTCATCCGCGACAAAGTGGCTGAGTTTGAAAGTCAGCTCGAACTTTCGGATAACAATTATCACCTGGGATACCGTCAATACGCCCTTAAACGGCACCTGAGGCAAGAGATAGCTCAGGTCAAGCAAGAATACCTTCAGCAACTGGACATCAGAACAGAAGCTGAAAAAATAGCGGCAACCAAAGCTCGCTTTGCAACCATTGCCACACACTTAAACCTTGATGGTTTTAATAGCGATGCAGATCTTGAGATTCAGCAACAACGCCTGCTTGAAACCATTAACACAGTGATTGCTCAAAAAGAAGGTCTGGATCAACAACTTAAGACAGTGAGTCATCAGCTCGACAGACAATATATAAAGGCAGCTGAACAGCGCTACGAGCTTGAAGAGCTGAAATCAGAACTGGAAGACATCAGGACGCCGGGGCACCCCAAAGCCATGACTGAAGTAGCGAGCAAACTTCGTGCCGTGAGAGCTTTTCTGATGGGAGATTGGTTTGATACAGAGGACGATGTGTACCTCCATCATCGAGCCATTTCTAGCTACTTGAGGATAAACATCAAAGAGTCAGAGGAAGGGGGTGACAAAGCTACAGGACTTGGCGAACGGGACCAGTGGGTCAGAAAACAAAAGACAGAGCGTCTCGAGGCTATAGAAGATGTGCTGAATATCAACCCTTATGAAAACCCTGCCGCTATAGAAAGAGGCAAAAGGTTCATAGCTCAGCTGGCCGGTGATCTGCAGATAGCACTTGAAGACGACGCCGACCTGCCTGAACAGTCCGATGCGCTAAGAAACAAAATTCAGGAACTTCGGAATGAAGTAGACAAAACCTATGAAGATGAACAGGCTAGGAGAGTCTGGAACCAACAAATGGCTCATCAACTCAACATTGAAGACTATAAAGACGATGCCACGATCAACGACCAGAATCGCCTGATTGAAGCAAAACTCCAACAACTGGATCAGGACGTTTTCAAAGCATCTGATCCCAACATTAATGAGCGTGTTACAACCATTAATGATGAGCTTGACAGACAAGTGGCCCGTCTGGGGCCTAAACCCCGATTCGTGCTTGATCGTGAAGCGGCCATTGCCAGACAGGCAGTAAAGAGAGATGAATGCTGGCTGAAGTGGCTTCTTGGCGATGCTGAAAAAGACGTGGACCTTAAATCTGCCCCTTCTGACACTCATGAACAACGGGTTACCGCCCTGAGAAACAAGTGGCTGCAACTGGGCGATGCGCAACTGACTGAGAAACAGGCCCGTTTGAAAGGCAAGATTGAAACCAGACTAACAGACCATGAGAAAATAAGGGAAGCCCTGCAGGTTGCCGAAGAAGCGATCAAAAAGGACGGAGGTTCCTTCCAGTACACGCTGCAACAAGAAAAAGTCCTGAAAGACATTTACGCATTCACCCAGCACCCTCTCAAAAAACAAGCTCTGAAAGCCTCAATTGCCCTGAAACAAACAGCAGCGAAAAGCGGTAAGTTAAAAGGACTATCCCTTGCCACTTTCGATTTTGACGATGACTTGGCACCGATTCACTTGCAGGCAGAAGTGGGACACAAATTGACGTTTAAACAGGCCAGCGGGGCTGTGGAAGTTTTCAAGGGCCTGAAGACGACCTTCCCGGAAACCTCTACACATCCATCTTATCCTGGGAATATCATCACAGAAGTCGAACATCTGGCGGACAGGGCATGGAGTTTCTTAAACCAAGGGCCACAAGAATACAACGAAGAAATTCTCCGAATGCGTTCGGATGGCCTTCACTTCGTCGAGCATCAACCAGAGGACTTGAAAAGCTTCTCGGAATACTTCGAAACCCGTTCTGCCACCGGTAACAAGATCATAACTCTGCTGCGTGAAGGTCTGATCAACAAGGTTGAACTTGAGCACTACATAAAGGCCGTCAAAGGTATAGACCGTTATCAGAAAATGGCTGAATTTGAACACTTCCTTGGTGATAAGCACGGCGTCAAGGTGGCTGAGTTCAAGGAGGCTATCCAGAAGCTGTCTGATGAAAGTGCAGAGGCATTCATGCAAAGCGCCTTTACGCCAGTGACGGTCACGACAACCGATCCGGCAGGCATGCAAGAATCGGTGGCTGGCCTGAAAGAGTACACGACGGCAATCATCGCCAACTATGTTCTTGACGACATTGCCTTTGACAACGGTCGCAGGACGGCAGCCTTCCTGAGCAATCTTCAGGACACCCTGACACCTTATGCCAATGTTGCGGGAATAACTGAGTCAGAATTTATCATGGCTATCCATGACACCTTGATGCAGGCCCATGTCGCTGCTTTTGCACGACAGTTGTTTGATTACTGGATCAAACCTTCCGCCTCTCTGGTACAGGCTGTCACCTGGTACTACACCAGTTACAAGCCTCTGCTGGCGACCCGTACTGCCTGGCAGGCTACCTGGCAGTCCCTCGCCAACATGGAGTATTTCTATCTTCTGGATCTGACCAACCGGGGCGATTATCTGCACCGGTTGTTCATACCTTTCCAGCACTGGTTCGAACACTATGGTGTTGATACTGACCGAACCGATCGGTATGCCGAACACAGCACAATTGAACAAATCGCTGAAGTGGGCGGGCTGGCCATGCCATTGGGTAGGGCTGCTTCCTCGGCGATTCTGCTGAAAACCGGCTCCGAACTGTTTACCAGACAATACAACGCCAACCCCCGGATGTATCGCAGCATTTCCCGTCTGGTGCCTGAAATGGTGCAATCCATGGGTTCCAGACAAGGGATTCAGGTACCAGTGCTGCACCGGGTGACACCACGAACAGTGAAAACGCTGGCCTCTGCCACGACCGGTCTGGTGCTGGGCCCGATTACCACTGTCGGAGCATACGCCCACGGTCTTATATCCGGGCTTACTTTCGCCCAAACCCTGGGATTTACCCTGACGTCGAGTCTCGCGTTCGACTTCTTTATGAACGACAACAAGCTGCTCACTCAATGGCTGGGTGGCCCCCTGGGCCGAAGTCTTGACAGGATTAACCGCTGGCGGGGCCTGGGCGAAACGAACCATGACTATGTGAAACGTACGGCTGTTGCCTCGCCTCAAGGCTTCAATGAAACCGATGAAGCCTATGCCGACCGTGTGAAAGCCAGCAACAAGATGTACGGCTGGACACGGCACGAAAATTACCTGCAGTTCCGTGAACGCCGTGATCGCACCATGAAACTGTATGAGAATGGCTGGGAGCAGTACTTTAAAAACAATGTCCCTAAATGGTCGTTCTCCCACGCAGAAAGTGTTCCTTACACCTACACTGTTGGGCTTTTTTACCAATCGCAACGGGGCGACGATAAAAAAGTTCACAGTCATAATAAGTACAATGTACCCCCAATCAAGTCTTCTACCGAGCTTTGAGGCAGTACAATGAGAAACAATGCATTAAGCCTTGCAGTGGCTATTGCCATCGGCTCTTCCGTCATTGCTACTCCGGTACTGGCCGAGCGCAGGCTGCAAATAAGGCCTGTCAATGTTGGGGACAATGAACAGGTGGAGTTTATTCACAGTGAGGCCACGGTTCAGCCCACTTTAGATGATGACCAACAGCCAATACCCAACTCCTTTACCACCACCTATAAGGCTCAAGATGTTCTGACCTGTGCCCCTCCTTCTACGGGCTTTACAGGCGTTCTTTATAATATTGATAGTGACGTTACCAGTGTTGATCTGTTTGAAACAGGCGAGAATAACGTTGCCCGGAAATACACTAAAGTCCTGAAGGTGGGCGATAAGAGCGTCTTCAGGTTCACCCATGACCTTGCAGAAAAGCAACTGGTCATTGAAGTCAGAGACGGAATGACCCATCGGGATTTAGTTAATTCTGTTCGTGCTCAATGGACTGGCATACTGTCATTAGAACCATTAACGAAAATCGCCAGACCCGATCAGCTGTTCGGGCTGCTGGAAACTGTCGATAAAAGAGCAGGAAACCTCGGCACAAGTGATGACTATGTGGCTCTTGCCACCATTGAAGTAGACAAGGTTGAAGTGAATGACCGTACTTTTATGCGTCTTATCTCAGGGGGTGACCAGCCTCCTGAGCTGACGCACCTGGGTCAATCGCTCTTCGTCAACGATGAGGCACTTCTGGCAGCGGCCACCTCGGCCTATATCCAGGTTCATGTCCTGGGAGAAGATTTACAGCAGCAGGCTCTTAATGATCTGTTAGCGCACAGCAAACCCGTCGGCTACGTTGTACACGCCGAAGACGACACTTATCCTGTACCTGTGGGTTATCCAAAACTGGCAGTAGCGCAAGCGCCGGGGGAGGTGATTGTTTTCCATGGTCAGATGCAGAATCCCCATGATATCGCTTTTGTAGAAACCCTCCATAACCTCTGGCAAGAAGCTGAAGGTATTAACCCCACCCCGACAGTAGTAGCACAGGTTAAAAAATATAAGATCAAAAGCTACCAGTACGTCATTCGAAGCAGACAGATGGCAGTGCTGGAAGAGTTTGTTGCACGGCACAATGCTGGCGTTAACAAAGAGCAACCGGCGACGCTTGCAAACCAGGATAAACAGGCAGTGCGTGCGCTTGCCTATTACGAGTCTCTCCATCAGGCATTGGTCGGCATGATTCCAGATAGAATGTACGGAGCCCATGAATTTGAGTTGACACTGGAACGCATCAGAGAAGCTTCGTCGATCGTCACGCCAGCCTGGATGCATCATCAACTCGAAACGCAGTTCAGCTTTAAACCCGTACTTAGAAAGTTTATGGCTGATCAGCATTTTGTTCAGAGTATTCTGAATCATGCACCCGTCGTCACCGAAACCGATGTTTTTTACACTAAGATAGTGACTGATCAGGAAACACGCCTACGTCAACAATCCAAGACCATTGCAGACCTGCAAGAAGAAATTGATTACATCAAAACACCCGCCGACGAAGCCATGCCTAAAGTCCTTGAGAAACTGAATGCCGTGGCAAAAGCCCTGAAGATGGATGACCTCGTCGATAGCGAGCAGGATGTGTATTACCGTCGTAACGCCATCTCCATGAAAATTAAGACTTACAGCATAACGGTAGCCAGACTGGAGGCAGAGAAAGAGGCTCTGGCAATACTGGAAACAATAGAAGAGTCGCTCGGAATGGAAGTCGATAAAGATGATTACACAGCATCAAGGATTAACAGGGTTGTTAGAAAACTTAGAAGCGATGACCCCTCAGAATCGGTACTGGCTACGATAGAAAATGCCTTCTTGAAAGAAGAGCTCCCAATTATTAACAAAGAGAAAAGGAAAACAAAACTCAAAAGGCTCCCGGGGCGTGTTGACTTATTTATCAAAAACCCATCGTCGCTTGTCCCAAGACACGTGAAAAGGATGCTTGAAGCGGTAGAGAGCGAGCTGAACATCGACACCAGTGAAAACCCTTATGCCAGAAAAAAAGGTGTAGATCTGATTACCGAACTGTCTTCGTATCTGGAAGTAGACTTTAAAAAAGGTACCAGCCTCAATGACCAGAAGAATGTCCTGAGAGGCAAAATTCAGGCATTTAGGGAAAAAGTAAACGACCGCTGTGACAATTATAAAGTCAACAAAGCGACAAACAATGAAATTGCTCGTCAACTTTGCATTGAGTATGACAGTGATGCCTCTGTAGAAGATCAGGTCGAACTTATTGAAAATGAACTCAGGTACCTGGATGAAGACGTTGACTCTGCCGGTCAACCTGAAATACATCATCGTACCACAGTCATTGAAAGTAAGCTTGACAGGGAAATGGACCGTCTGGGACCTAAACCCCCATACATTCTTGATCGTGAGCTGGCCACAGCCAGACGGGCAGAGAAAGAGGCTGAAGACAAGCAGGAGTCGCTTATCGACGCTGCTGAAAAAGCCCTGGGCCTTAAACCTGCCCCTTCTGACACTCATAAACAACGGGCTACTGCCCTGTCAAACAAGCAGCTGCAACAAACAATCGGTTCTTATTTTACTGACCCTAAGACCCGGCAACTGATGCTGGAATATCGCGATCTGCAAGAGGAGATTGCAAACGGGGAAACAAACATTGAGATAATGAGGGAAGCCCGGCAGGCTGCCGAAGAAGCCGTCGAAAAGGATGGTGGTTCCTTCCAGTACACGTCGGAACAAGAAGCAAACGGGGAAACAAACATTGAGATAATGAGGGAAGCCCGGCAGGCTGCCGAAGAAGCCGTCGAAAAGGACGGTGGTTCCTCCCAGTACACGTCGGAACAAGAAGCAAACGAGGAAACAAACATTGAGATAATGAGGGAAGCCCGGCAGGCTGCTGAAGAAGCCGTCGAAAAGGACGGTGGTTCCTCCCAGTACACGCCGGAACAAGAAGCGGTTCTGAAAGATATACACACATTCACGCTACATGCCACCGGTAACAAGATCATAACTCTGCTGCGTGAAGGTCAGATCAGCAAGGTTGAACTTGAGCACTACATCAAGGCCATCAGAGGTGTAGACGGTTATCAGACAGTGGCTGAATTTAAACACTTCCTTGGTAATAAACACGGCGTCAAGGTGGCTGAGTTCAAGGAGGCTATCCAGAAGCTGTCCGATGAAAGTGCAGAGGCATTCATGCAAAGTGCCTTTACGCCCGTGACTGTCACTGCAACCGATCCGGCAGGCATGCAAGAATCGGTGACTGGCCTGAAAGAGTACACGACGGCAATCATCGCCAACTATTTTCTTGACGACATTGCCTTTGACAACGGTCGCAGGACGGCAGCCTTCCTGAGCAATCTTCAGGACACCCTGACACCTTATGCCAATGTTGCGGGAATAACTGAGTCAGAATTTATCATGGCTATCCATGACACATTGATGCAGGCCCATGTCGCAGCTTTTGCACGACAGTTGTTTGATTACTGGATCAAACCTTCCGCCTCTTTGGTACAGGCCGTCACCTGGTACTACGCCAGTTACAAACCTCTGCTGGCGACCCGTACTGCCCAACAGGCTACCGACCAGTCCCTCGCCAACATGGCGGATTTCTATCTTCTGGATCTGACCAATCGGGGCGATTATCTGCACCGGATGTTGACACCTTTCCAGCACTGGCTGGAACACTGTGGTGTTGATACTGACCGAACCGATCAGTATGACTACCACAGCGGAATTGAACAAATCGCTGAAATAGGCGGGCTGGCCATGCCATTGGGCAAGGCCGCTTCCTCGGCGATTCTGCTGAAAACCGGCTCCGAACTGTTTACCAGACAGTACAATGCCAACCCCCGGATGTATCGCAGCATTGCCCGTCTGGTGCCAGAAATGGTGAAATCCATGGGTTACAGACAAGGGATTCAGGTACCACTGCTGCACCGGGTGACACCACAAACAGTAAAAACGCTGGCTTCTGCCACGACTGGCCTGATGCTGGGCCCCATTGCCACTGTCGGAGCATACGTCTACGGTCTTATATCCGGGTTTACCTACGCCCAAATCTTAGGCTTTACCCTGGCGTCGAGTCTCACGTTCGACTTCTTTATGAACGACAACAAGCTGCTCACTCAATGGCTGGGTGGACCTCTGGGTCGAAGTCTTGACAGGATTAACCGCTGGCGGGGTGCGGGGGAAACGAACCATGACTATCTGAAACGTACCGCTGTTGCCACGCCTCAGGGCTTCAATGAAACCGATGAAGCCTATGCCGACCGTGTTAAAGTCAGCAACATAATACCTGGCTGGACACGGCACGAAAATTACCTGCAATTCCGCGAACGTCGTGATCGCACCATGAAACTCTATGAGAATGGCTGGGAGCAGTACTTTAAAAACAATGTCCCTAAATGGTCGTTCTCCCACGCAGAAAGTGTTCCTTACACCTACACTGTTGGGCTTTTCTACCAATCGCAACGGGGCGACGATAAAAAAGTTCACAGTCATAACAATCATAATAAGTACAAGGTGCCCCCAATCAAGCCTTCTACCGAGCTTTAAGCAGTACAATGAGAAATGTTAACCCCAATGCATTAAGCCTTGCAGTGGCTATTGCCATCGGCTCTTCCGTCATTGCTACTCAGGTACTGGCTGAGCGCAGGCTGCAAATAAGGCCTGTCGATGTTGGGGACAATGAACAGGTGGAGTTTATTCACAGTGAGGTCACGGTTCAGCCCACTTTAGATGATGACCAACAGCCAATACCCAACTCCTTTACCACCACCTATAAGGCTCAAGATGTTTTGACCTGTGCCTCTCCTTCTATGGGCTTTACAGACATTCTTTATAGTATTGATAGTGACGTTACCAGTGTTGATCTGTTTGAAACAGGCGAGAATAACGTTGCCCGGAAATACACTAAAGTCGTGAAGGTGGGTGATAAGAGCGTCTTCAGGTTCACCCATGACCTTGCAGAAAAGCAACTGGTCATTGAAGTCAGAGACGGAATGACCCATCGGGATTTAGTTAAGGCTATTCGTGCTCAATGGTCTGTCATACTGTCATTAGAACCATTAACGAAAATCGCCAGACCCGATCAGCTGTTCGGGCTGCTGGAAACTGTCGATAAAAGAGCAGGAAACCTCGGCACAACTGGTGACTATGTTGCCCTTGCCACCATTGAAGTAGACAAGGTTGAAGTGAATGACCGTACCTTTATGCGTCTTATCTCAGGGGGTGACCAGCCTCCTGAGCTGACGCACCTGGGTAAATCGCTTTTCGTCAACGATGAGGCACTTCTGGCAGCGGCCACCTCGGCCTATATCCAGGTTCATGTTCTGGGAGAAGAGTTACAGCAGCAGGCTCTTAATGATCTGTTAGCGCACAGCAAACCCGTCGGCTACGTTGTACACGCCGAAGACGACACTTATCTTGTACCTGCGGGTTATCCAAAACTGGCAGTAGCGCAAGCGCCGGGGGAGGTGATTGTTTTCCATGGTCAGATGCAGAATCCCCATGATATCGCTTTTGTAGAAACCCTCCATAGCCTCTGGCAAGAAGCTGAAGGTATTAACCCCACCCCGACAGTAGTAGCACAGGTTAAAAAATATGGCTCTTCAGGGATATCTGTGGGTAAAACCAGCCAGCCTGTGAGGATAAAGCTACAGAGTAACCTCTAAGTTGGAAACAAATAGTCGGCACATGAAGGATTGGAAACCGCTGACTCTGCAAACCAGTTTGCAACGCTATCAGCGCCCTGAGGTTAGCAAACCAGTTCTTAAGAGGTATCCGCGGGTAAGAATGATCAAACTTAAAGGTAGAAGCACCAGCGGCTGATTTCTGGTAGTTTTTTGTTAGCAGACAAAAAAACAGAAGAGACCGCTGATGCTAATAAAAACTATCCTAAATAAAGTGCATAAACTCAAGTCATTTGTTTATCAGGATGTCCAATTCGGCAATTATCAGGGTGAAGATGTGTTCAATGTCACCGTGGTTCCAAGGAAGAACAGTCGGGCTCTCTGCTCTGGCTGCCAAAAACCAGCACCAGGCTATGATCACCTTACTGAACGCCGTTTCGAGTTTGTTCCCCTCTGGGGAATCAGAGTTTTCTTGCTCTATAGAATGCGCCGAGTGGAATGTAAGACATGCGGCGTAAAGGTTGAGCAAGTTCCATGGGCTGAAGGTAAAAAGGAACTGACCAAAGTCTACATGCAATTCCTGGCAAACTGGGCCAGAAAACTTTCCTGGAAGGAGGTTGCCAGTACTTTCAATACTTCGTGGGAAAAAGTATTTCATGCTGTGGAGTACATGGTTGAGTGGGGCAAAGCAAATCGCTCACTCGACCATATCAAGGCTATTGGGGTTGATGAAGTGTCTTACCAGGTTGGGCACAAATACCTGACAGTGGTTTACCAGATTGATCGTGGTTGTACCCGGCTGTTGTGGGTTGGTAAGGACCGTACAGAAGCGACGATTCGTAGCTTTTTCTCTTTCTTTGGCCCCGAACGTAGTGAGCGATTGGAGTATGTCTGCTCTGACATGTGGAAGCCCTACGTAAAAGCAATCACTGAGTTTGCCAGTCAGGCGCTGCATATTCTGGATCGATTTCATATTGTCTCCATGCTGAACAAAGCTATCGATGAGGTCAGGGCATCAGAACAAAAACAGCTTCAGGCTGATGGTTATGAGCCTGTTTTGAAGAAGACTCGTTGGTGTCTCCTCAAACGGAAGGAGAACCTGACCGAGAAAGAGGAGATCAAGTTAAATACGGTACTCCAGTATAACCTCAAAAGTGTCAGGGCTTATCTGCTCAAGGAAGAGTTTCAAGTGTTCTGGGACTACATATCACCACACTGGGCAGGGAAGTATCTGGATCGGTGGTGCACAAGAGTCATGAGGTCAAAGATAGAACCCATGAAGAAAGTAGCCAAAACTGTTCGACGACACAGGCCGTTGATTCTGAATTGGTTCAAGGCAAAAAAGGCATTTTCCAGCGGAATTGTTGAAGGTCTGAACACCAAGGTAAAACTCACTACGAGAAAATCGTACGGTTTTAGGACCTACAAATGTGCAGAAATTGCTTTATATCATGCACTGGGCCATCTGCCTGAACCAGAAATGACCCACAGATTTTACTGACGAGGCAAAAATATAAGATCAAAAGCTACCAGTACGTCATTCGAAGCAGGCAGATGGCAGTGCTGGAAGAGTTTGTTGCACGGCACAATGCTGGCGTTAACAAAGAGCAACCGGCGACGCTTGCAAACCAGGATAAACAGGCAGTGCGTGCGCTTGCCTATTACGAGTCTCTCCATCAGGCATTGGCCAGCATGATTCCAGATAGAATGTACGGAGCCCATGAATTTGAGTTCACACTGGAACACATCAGAGCCGCTTCGTCCACCGTCACGCCAGCCTGGATGCATCATCAACTCGAAGCGCAGTTCAGCTTTAAACCCGTACTTAGAAAGTTTATGGCTGATCAGGATTTTGTTCAGAATATTCTGAATCATGCACCCGTTGTCGCCGAAACCGATGTTTTATACATTAAAACGGTGGCTGATCAGGAAACACGCCTACGTCAACAAGCTAAGACCATTGCAGACCTGCAAGAAGAAATTGATTACATCAAAACACCCGCCGACGAAGCCAGGCCTGAAGTCCTTGAGAAACTGAATGCCGTGGCAAAAGCCCTGAAGATGGATGACCTCGTCGATAGCGAGCAGGATGCGTATTACCGTCGTAACGCCATCTCCATGAAAATTAAGACTTACAGCATAAAGGTAGCCAGACTGGAGGCAGAGAAAGAGGCTCTGGAAATACTGGAAACAATAGAAAAGTCGCTCGGAATGGAAGTCGATAAAGATGATCACAAAGCAGCAAGGCTTGACAGGGTTCTTGGAAAACTTAGAAGCGATGACCCCTCAGAATCGGTACTGGCTACGGTAGAGCATGCCCTCTTGAAAAAAGAGCTCCCGGTTATTAGCAAAGCAACAAGGAAAATAGAACTCAGAAGGCTCCCGAGGCGTCTTAACTTATTGATCAAAAACCCATCGATGCTTGTCCCAAGACACGTGAGAAGGATGCTTGAAACGGTAGAGAACGAGCTGAACATCGACATCAGTGAAAACCCTTATGCCAGAAAAAAAGGTGTAGATCTTATTACCAAACTGTCTTCGTGTCTGGAAGTAGACTTTGAAAAAGGTACCAGTCTCAATGACCAGAAGAATGCCCTGAGAGGCAAAATTCAGGCATTAATAGGAAGAGTAAACGACCTCTGTGACAATGATCATTTCACTAGAGAGACAAACAATGAAATTGCTCGTCAACTTGGCATTGAGGACTATGAGAGTGATGCTTCTGTAGATGATCAGGTCGAACATATTGAAGAAGTACTCAGGGAGCTGGATGAAGAGGTTGACTTTGCGGGTCGGCCTCTAATATATGATCGTACCACAGTCATTGAAGATAAGCTTGACAGGCAAATGGACCGTCTGGGACCTAAACCCCGATACATTCTTGATCGTGAGCTGGCCGCAGCCAGACGGGCAGAGAAAGGAGCTGAAGACGAGCAGGAGTCGGTTATCGACGCTGCTGAAAAAGCCCTGGGCCTTAAACCTGCCCCTTCTGACACTCATGAACAACGGGTTACTGCCCTGATAAACAAGCAGCTGCAACAAACAAGCGATTCTTATTTTACTGACCCTAAGACCCGGCAACTGATGTGGGAACAGCGCGATCTGCAAGAGGAGATTGCAAGCGGGGAAGCGAACATTGAGATCATGAGGGAAGCCCGGCAGGCTGCCGAAGAAGCCGTCAAAAAGGACGGTGGTTCCTTCCAGTACACGCCGGAACAGGCAGAAGTTCTGAAAGATATTCACAAATTCACGCTACACCCTCTCAAAAGACAAGCTCTGGAAGCCACCATTGGCCTGAAAAAAGCAGCAGTGAAAAGCGGTAAGGGAACACTACTCCTTATGTTTTTCGATTTTGACAATGAATTGGCACCGATTCGCTTGCAGGCACGAATAGGAGGCAAACTGACGTTTGAACAGACCAGCCAGATTGTAGAAACTTTCAAGAGCTTGGAGGCGGCCTACCCGGAACCCTCTACGTCTGAAGAAGCTGATCCCCGGGATATCATTACTACAGTCGAAATTCTGGCGGCCAGAGCATGGATTTACATAGAAAAAGGGGCACAAGAATACGACGATGAAATTTGCCGCATGGGCTCAGCCTTCGTCGAGCATCAACCAGAGGACTTAAAAAGCTTCTCGGAATACTTCGATACCCATTCTGCCACCGGTAACAAGATCATAACTCTGCTGCGTGAAGGTCTGATCAGCAAGGTTGAACTTGAGCACTACATCAAGGCCATCAGAGGTGCAGACGGTTATCAGACAGTGGCTGAATTTAAACACTTCCTTGGTGATAAACACGGCGTCCGGATGCCTGAGTTCAAGAAGGCTGTCCGGATGCTGTCCGATGAAGGTGCAGGGGCATTCATGCAAAGTGCCTTTACGCCAGTGACTGTCACTGCAACCGGTCCGGCAGGCATGAAAGAATCCGTTGTCGGCCTGAAAGAGTACGCAGCGGCGATCATCGCCAACTTTGTCCTTGATGATATTGCCTTTGACAACGGTCGCAGGACGGCAGCCTTCCTGAGCAATCTTCAGGACACCCTGACACCTTATGCCAATGCTGCGGGAATATCTGAGTCAGAATTTATCATGGTTATCCACGACACATTGATGCAAGCTCATGTCGCAGATTTTGGACGACAGTTGTTCGATTACTGGATCAAACCTTCTGCCTCTCTGGTACAGGCCTTCACCTGGTACTACTCCCATTACAGACCTCTGCTGGCGATCCATACTGCCTGGCAGGCTGCCGAGCATTCCCTCGAGCACATGGCCTGTCTCTATTATCTGGACCTGACCAACCGGGGTGATTATCTGCACCGGATGCTCACACCGTTCCAGCACTGGCTGGAGTACTATGGTGTTAATAGCAACCGAACCGAACAGTATGACTTCCACAGCGGAATTGAACAAATCGCTGAAGTGGGCGGGCTGGCCATGCCATTGGGCAAGGCCGCTTCCTCGGCGATTCTGCTGAAAACCGGCTCCGAACTGTTTACCAGACAGTACAATGCCAACCCCCGGATGTATCGCAGCATTGCCCGTCTGGTGCCAGAAATGGTGAAATCCATGGGTTACAGACGAGGGATTCAAATACCACTGCTACACCGGGTGACACCACAAACAGCAAAAACACTGGCCTCTGCCACGACCGGCCTGATGCTGGGCCCCATTGCCACTGTCGGAGCATACGCCCACGGTCTTATATCCGGGTTTACCTACGCCCAAACCTTAGGCTTTGCCCTGGCGTCGAGTCTCACGTTCGACTTCTTTATGAACGACAACAAGCTGCTCACTCAATGGCTGGGTGGACCTTTGGGTCGAAGTCTTGACAGGATTAACCGCTGGCGGGGTGCGGGGGAAACGAACCATGACTATCTGAAACGTACCGCTGTTGCCACGCCTCAAGGCTTCAATGAAACCGATGAAGCCTATGCCGACCGTGTGAAAGTCAGCAACATAATACCTGGCTGGACGCGGCACGAAAATTACCTGCAATTCCGCGAACGCCGTGATCGCACCATGAAACTCTATGAGAATGGCTGGGAGCAGTACTTTAAAAACAATGTCCCTAAATGGTCGTTCTCCCACGCAGAAAGTGTTCCTTACACCTACACTGCTGGGCTTTTCTACCAATCGGAACGGGCCGATGATAAAAACAATCCGCCCCCAGTGAACTACTCGCCCCTAAAGGAGCAAGCTTCCAATACTAAGCAACTACCGGAGTAGTTACCGTTCTTTTCTTTTTTGACGTTTCACTGCGAGCTGCGGAAGAGGGCTTGCCCTTTTCCGACTTACATTTCGCTCCACGTCCTTTAGTCAGCACAGGAATTCCTTTGCCAACCAACTCCGTTCCAGAGTCCATGAAAAACTTAATTGCTCGTTTCTTGATTACGATGCTGGCGTTTCTGTCAGCGTTGTCAAAGTGTCCACATTGACCGCAAAGAAACCGTTCTTGTGTCTTGCGGTTGTCGGGGTGAGTGTGACCGCAATTAGCACACTCTTGACTCGTAAAGGGTGCAGGCACTTTGAAGACTGCTTTGCCTGCTTTTGCTGCTTTATATCGGGTGTAGGTCTCCAAGAAGTGCCATCCTACGTTGAGAATGGCCTTGTTCAGTCCGGCTTTTTGTTTCGCCTTGTTGGAGATGAACTTTCCGTTTTGATCTTTTTTTGCCTTTGGCCTGCGAGTCATTTTTGAGGTTTTCAGATCTTCGAAAACAATGACCCTGGCCTTGCTGTCAACCATTTTACGGCTGGTTTTGTGACAGAAATCTTGCCGAATGTTGGCTACTTTCTTGTGCTGCCTGCTAATCCTGTTCTTTGTTTTCTGACGACGGTTAGAGCCTTTGGTTTGGCGAGACAAACGGCGCTGAAACCTCTTCAGGTATCGCTTGCGCTTATCCATGCTCTTTGTCTGGTTTTCTGTAAAGTCGTAAGGCTTAACGCCAGTATGAACAGGTATAACAACACCTCGATCGACGCCGATAACATGCGCTTCCAGCCACACTTTGGAAGCACCTTTGAGGTATTCCAAATGCTCTTTTTCTGTTGCTGGTTCTTCTGATCCATCGTCATAACAGAAAGAAACAGAGTACTGACCAGCCTCTTTTCTAATGTAAATGGATTTTGGTTCGCTGAATGGACGGTGAGTTTTAAACGACAAATAACCAATATTATTGGTCTTTGTACCAATGAAAAGACGGGTTACACCATCTTCACAGATATCGAACCGGAACACTTCATTGGTGAGGTAAATGCTACCCTTGTCTGTCTTGGCTTTTTTCTTTGGATTACCGCACAAGCCATTCATGTACTTCCGGTAGGTCTTATACCAGTTGGTAGCCGAGTTTCTGATTATCTGACTGGGACAATCGGATAACCAGGGTGATAACTCTTCGCTTTTGAATTGGGCTGCCTTTGTGTCAACAGGGGCATGCGTACCTATGGGGCAGTATTTTTTTGCGTAAGTGCTGTAATAACGATGTTCATCACATTTCGCATTCCAGATAAACCGAGCGCAACCCATCCACTGAGACAGAACCAACTTTTGCTGATCTGTTGGATTGGCTTTGAGTCGGATACCTTGCAGCATTACATAACCTGTTGAATTGAATGGCTTCATGCTAGTCTGGCTAGAAATATCTGTCAAATATGAGGTTTTTATGTACGAATGGAGATCGGTAGATCATGTGTATTTAGGAATAACGTACATCTAGTATTTGTTACTAAATACCGTAGAAACGAGTTCAGCAGGGAAATGGTAGGCAAGCCAAAGGGAAAGTCGTCTTATACATTAAGGCGTGAATACTGGGAGCACATAAAGCCGATGTTATGGGGGAAACACTTCTGGAGAAAGCCAGAAAACACCGCCTTCAGAAAAGTCTGTTAAAACTTCTAAGCGACTGTCACAGCAAGGCTAACACCTTGCGCTGGCTAGACCCGCCCCTGAAGGAACGGGTTTGCGCCAGCATTTCGATCAAGCCTTCCAGCGAGCTTTGAGGTAGTAGAATGAAAAATAAGCAAGGAATAAACAAAAACCCCAGTCGATCTCTCAACTGGGGTTCTGCTGTATTCAATGCCTGGCGATGACCTACTCTCACATGGGGAAACCCCACACTACCATCGGCGATGCGTCGTTTCACTACCGAGTTCGGGATGGGATCGGGTGGTTCCAACGCTCTATGGTCACCAGGCAAAACTGGTTTGAACCGGAGGTTCAAAGCCGTAAGGCTTTAAGGCTTTAAGGCTTTAAAGTTTATTTCAATCCGGTTCTGGAATCCTGTCTAAATAAGCTTTTTCTTGCTTCACACTCTTCATGTATGGCTTGTCTTAAAACCTTACAGCCTTACAGCTTTAAAGCCTTAAAACCCGCAGCTTCGCTGCGCTGCGCAAATCGCTTTGGCGTTATATGGTCAAGCCTCTCGAGTCATTAGTACGGGTTAGCTCAACGCCTCACAACGCTTACACACCCCGCCTATCAACGTCGTAGTCTTCAACGTCTCTTATGGGCCTTAAGGCCAGGGAAGTCTCATCTTGAAGGGGGCTTCCCGCTTAGATGCTTTCAGCGGTTATCCCGTCCGAACTTAGCTACCGGGCAATGCGTCTGGCGACACAACCCGAACACCAGTGGTTCGTCCACTCCGGTCCTCTCGTACTAGGAGCAGCTCTCCTCAAACTTCCAACGTCCACGGCAGATAGGGACCGAACTGTCTCACGACGTTCTAAACCCAGCTCGCGTACCACTTTAAATGGCGAACAGCCATACCCTTGGGACCGGCTTCAGCCCCAGGATGTGATGAGCCGACATCGAGGTGCCAAACACCGCCGTCGATGTGAACTCTTGGGCGGTATCAGCCTGTTATCCCCGGAGTACCTTTTATCCGTTGAGCGATGGCCCTTCCATTCAGAACCACCGGATCACTATGACCTACTTTCGTACCTGCTCGAGATGTACCTCTCGCAGTCAAGCTGGCTTGTACCATTACACTAACCGCACGATGTCCGACCGTGCTTAGCCAACCTTCGTGCTCCTCCGTTACTCTTTGGGAGGAGACCGCCCCAGTCAAACTACCCACCACACAATGTCCCCGATCCTGGTAAAGGACCTGGGTTAGAACCTCAATATTGCCAGGGTGGTATTTCAAGGTTGGCTCCATGCAGACTGGCGTCCACACTTCAAAGCCTCCCACCTATCCTACACAAGCAACATCAAGATCCACTGTGAAGCTGTAGTAAAGGTTCACGGGGTCTTTCCGTCTAGCCGCGGATACACTGCATCTTAACAGCGATTTCAATTTCACTGAGTCCTGGGTGGAGACAGCGTGGCCATCGTTACGCCATTCGTGCAGGTCGGAACTTACCCGACAAGGAATTTCGCTACCTTAGGACCGTTATAGTTACGGCCGCCGTTTACTCGGGCTTCGATCAAGAGCTTCTCCGAAGATAACCCCATCAATTAACCTTCGAGCACCGGGCAGGCGTCACACCGTATACGTCCACTTACGTGTTAGCACAGTGCTGTGTTTTTAATAAACAGTCGCAGCCACCTGGTATCTTCGACCGCCGCCAGCTTAGGGAGCAAGTCCCTTCACCAGCAGCGGCGCACCTTCTCCCGAAGTTACGGTGCCATTTTGCCTAGTTCCTTCACCCAGGTTCTCTCAAGCGCCTTGGTATTCTCTACCTGACCACCTGTGTCGGTTTCGGGTACGGTCCCTTTTGACCTGATGCTTAGAAGGTTTTCCTGGAAGCCTGGCATCAACCACTTCCCCACCTTGGTGGGTTCGTCATCAGTTCTCGGCTTTGTGAACCCGGATTTTCCTGAGTCCACAGCCTACGAC